>JAZSCE010000073.1:0-27372 GCA_045602725.1 Faecousia sp.
GGTCTTCCTTCTTGGGCTCAACGGTGATCTCCACCTCATCACGCTGGTACATCCAGGATACGGTCATGTCCTCCTGGGGGATGGTGGCAGAGAACAGACCCAGCTTCATGCGGGTTTTCTCCTTGTCGATGATCCGGGTCACATCCTTGAAAAAGCTCATATCCAGCATCGGGTCGGAGTCGTCCAGAACGATGGTCTGGATCTTGTCCAGGCGGATGTTCTTGCGGTTATAGTGATCCATCAGGCGGCCAGGGGTGGCCACTACGATCTGGGGTTTTTTCTCCAGCTGTTTGGCCTGCCCAACAATGCCGGCGCCGCCGTACAGCACCGCCACTCGAATGCCCTGATAATAGGTCAGCAGCCCCCGCAGCTCATCACCGATCTGAATCGCCAGCTCCCGGGTGGGCGCAAGGATCAAGCCCTGCACATCGCCGCATTCGGGATCGATATGCTCGATCATCGGGATGCCGAAGGCAAAGGTCTTGCCCGTGCCGGTGGGAGCTTTGGCAATCACATCCTTCCACTGCAGAAAATGGGGGATCGCCTCCATCTGAATGGTGGTGGGATAGCCGTAGCCCTTCTTCTCCAGGGCCTTCAGCATTGCTTCGCTTAAGCCAAGGTCCGCAAATGTAATGTTGGTCTTTTCCATAATTCTCGTCCTTATCGTGAATTGCATTTTTCTAATTGTAACATTTATTTTTTTATTATGCAACCCCACTTCCCTATTGACAAACTATTCCCCATCGTGTATACTACAATTAACCTTTAGGTTAAATGTTAAATAAGGAGGAATCCTATGAGCCTGCAAGCTACGCTGCGTGCATTGGCAGATCCCATTCGCCGGGAGATATTAAATCTTCTGAAGCAGGGGCGGCTGTCTGCCGGCGAAATTGGAGAGCATTTTCCCGTAACCGGCGCATCCATCTCCCGGCATCTGTCGGTATTAAAGGATGCGGATCTGATCCGGGATGCCCGGGAAGGAAAGTTTATTTATTATGACCTGAACGCCTCGGTTTTGGAGGAGATCCTGCTTTGGGTCAGCGATTTGAAAGGAGTAAACGGCAATGCTGAAGAAGAATAAAGGCACACTGATTATCACATCTCTCGTCACGCTCATTCCCATCGTCATCGGTCTGCTGCTGTGGAACAGGCTGCCGGAGCAAGTCCCCTTCCATTGGGACATCAACGGCAATGTGGATAGCTGGGCCAGCAAAACTACCTCTGTGGTTTTAATGCCTTGTGTACTGCTGGCAGTTCATTGGCTGTGCGTGCTGATGAGTACCATTGATCCCAAATCCAAAAACTATCATCCCAGCACCATCCGGCTTGTGCTGTGGATCTGCCCGATGATCAGCCTGCTGCTGAGCGCACTGGTCTACACCCACGCTTTGGGTTACGGTCTGCGGGTGGAAACCATTATGCCGCTGTTTATGGGTGTGCTTTTTGTAGTCATCGGCAATCTGCTGCCGAAGATGAGGCAAAGCTACACCATGGGCATCAAGCTGCCCTGGACGCTGAATAATGAAGAAAACTGGAACAAGACCCACCGCTTTGCCGGTAAGCTATGGGTCGCCGGCGGTGTGATCACCATAGCAACTGCATTCTTAGGCAGTTTTTGGATTTTCATCGGCATTCTCGCCGTGATGGTCATCATCCCCACCCTCTATTCTTACCTGCATTACCGCAAGCATAAAGAAGACTAACGCAAAAAGGAACGGAGATTACTCCGTTCCTTTTCTTTTATATAAGCGCATTTCGTAAGCGATGCCATTTTCCTCACCGGATTGCAGCACCTCGGCAAGCTCCCAATCGGGATCGGCATCCAAATTAGGGAAGAAGGTATCCGATTCAACGGTGCAATGCACCTTGGTCACATATGCCGTATCGCATTTAGGAAGCATCTGCCGATAGATGCTGCCGCCACCGATCACCATTGCTCTTTCGGCGGTTTTTGCGAGCTTCTCCGCCTCCTCGGGGCTGGCGCAAACCGTAAAGCCGGGAATTTCCTTTGCGCTTCGGGTCAGCGCCACATTCACTCTGCCAGGCAGCGGCTTCTGACCGGGAAAATCCTCGATAGTACGCCGGCCAACAATGACCATTGCGCCCCGGGTAGTTTCCCGGAAGAACTTGCGATCCGCGCTCAGCGCCACCGGCTGCGTGCCATCCTTACCGATGCCCCAATCGTCGTAAACTGCTACGATCAGTTCCATTTTGCCACCTCAGATTGCCATCTCGATCTTGAAATCAAAGGGATGGTACTGATAGTTTTCCATTTGGAAGCTATTTTTGGTAAAGGCATAGAAATCGGTAATAGACTTGTCCATCACAAACTGAGGTGCATCAAAGGCATCCTTCTCCAGCATTGCCCTGACAGCAGGAATATGCCGGTCATAGATATGGCAATCTGCGATGACGTGGACAAATTCGCCCACCTCAAGGCCGCACACCTGAGCCAGCATATGGGTCAGCACGCTGTACTGCACCCCATTCCAGTTGTTGGCCGCCAGCATATCCTGAGAACGCTGATTAAGGATCGCGTTGAGTTTATTGCCGGTGACATTGAAAGTCATAGAATATGCGCAGGGGTACAGATTCATCTCGTGCAGATCTTCAAAATTATAAATATTGGTCATAATCCGGCGGGATGCAGGATTATGCTTCAGGTCATAAATCACCCGGTCCACCTGATCCATAGGCTCGGCGCCCTTTTGGAACTGGTACTTCTTGCCCAGCTGGTAGCCATAGGCCTTGCCGATGGTGCCGTCCTCACCGGCCCACTCGTCCCAAACGTGGCTGCTCAGGTCAGCGATCCGGTTGGATTTCTTCTGCCAGATCCACAGCATCTCATCCACAGCGCTCTTCCAATAGGTACGGCGCAGCGTCATAATGGGAAATTCCTCTGCCAGGTTGTAGCGGTTCACTACGCCGAATTTCTTAATGGTATGAGCGGGAGTGCCGTCCGCCCATTTGGGGCGCACATCCATACCTTCATCGGAAAAGCCATTTTCCAAAATATCCAAACAAGTTTGGCGATAGAGTTCGTCTGCTCTGCTCATAGTTTTGCCGCCTTTCCTATTTCTTGACATCCAATGTCTGGTTTGATAAAATGAAGTTGCGCAAAGTTGCGCACATTTTTAAATATTATAGCATAATTTGTCGGGTATTACTAGAGGGAAAAATTCGATTATGACAAAAAAGAATCTTACAATTGACGATATCGCCCGGGATTTGGGTGTTTCCAAAACCACGGTATCCCGTGCCATCTCCGGAAAGGGTCGCATCAGCGCCGCCACCCGGAGCAAAATTATGGACTATGCGGCCCAATTTAACTACCGCCCCAGCGCCGCCGCTAAGGGCTTGGCAGAAAGCCGCACCTGGAATTTGATGCTGGTGATTGCCGAAAATGCGCCGCAGAAGCTGCTGCACAGCATTTGGGAGGAGGCCACCCGGTGTGAGTATAACATCCTGCTGTGCTACGCCAATCAGGACGGAAAAGCCGCCCTTGTCCGGGCGTTGGACAACCGCAAGGTGGACGGTGTGATCCTGGCTGTAGAGGATGCTGGCCTTGTGAATCTGTTGGATCAGCGGCAGGTCCTCTACGCCGCTGCAAATGCCTGCCGGGAACTTTTGCAAAAGCTCGCTCCCGGGAGTGGACAAATCGGCTAAAATATGCTATTGTAAGATATCATAGTATTGCTATGCGATGGAGGCAAGAAAAATGGGTAAACTAATCGTAATCGAAGGCACCGACGGCTCTGGCAAGTCCACGCAGTTCCGCAAATTGACGGAGCGGCTGGCGCTGGAAGGCCAGGAATTTAAGACATTGGTATTTCCCCGGTATGCAGAGCCCAGCTCTGCCCTGATCAAGATGTACTTAGGCGGCGAATTCGGCACCAAGCCCAGCGATGTCAATGCCTATGCTGCTTCCTCGTTTTATGCGGTGGATCGCTATGCATCCTACAAGCAGGATTGGGGGCAATGGTATGAAAACGGCGGTGTGATTGTGTCCGACCGTTACACCACCTCCAACGCTGTGCACCAAACCTCCAAAGAGCCCAGGGAAAAGCAGGCAGCTTTCCTTCAGTGGCTGTATGAGTTTGAGTACGACAAGCTGGCTCTGCCCCGCCCTGACCTGGTGATCTATTTGGATGTGCCCACCTCCTTTACGGAGAAGATGATGCGCCGCAGAGAGCAGGAAACCAATACCCACGCCGACATCCACGAGCAGGATATGGCATATCTGGCAACCTGCCGGGAATCCGGCCGCACCGCTGCCGAGTATTACGGCTGGCACATTATCCAGTGCGTGAAAGACGACGAAATGCGTTCCATCGAAGATATCCACGCTGAGATCTATCGGCTGGTGAAGGCTTGTCTGGAGGACTAACTATGGTTTATATGTTATTGGGTACCGGCTTTGAAGAAACCGAAGCCATCGCTCCGCTGGATCTTCTGCGTCGGGCAGGCGTTGCTGTGCAAACTGTTGGTGTAACCGGCAAGACCATTTACGGCGGCCACGGCATCGGTATCGAGGCAGATATTACTTTGGGCGAAATGGATCTTACCCAGCTGGATATGATCATTCTTCCCGGCGGTTTGGGTGGCGTTGCATCTGTTCGCGCCAGCGCGGAAGCAATGCAGGCGCTGAAATTCGCCTGGGAAAACGATAAATTTGTAGCTGCTATTTGCGCAGGTCCTACGGTGCTTGCAGATTTGGGCATTACAGATGGCAAGGATGCCACCTGCTACCCCGGCTGCGAGGATGGTATGGGCAGTGCCAATATGCTTGCAGGCAAAGCCTGCGTTCGGGACGGCAAGCTGATCACCGGCACTTCTGCCGGCTGTGCTGTCGCTTTTGGACTTATGCTGATCGCCGCATTGAAGGGTCAGCCAGCAGCAGATACCGTCGCGGAGCAGATCGTGATCCGCTGACAGGAGGTAATTTATGAGCAACGAAAACAGAAACGGCAATCCTGACGGCTGGTTTGACGGCCTGACGGATATGCCGGGAACCGGAGAAGATATCGGCACCGATGAGAAGGCTGTAGCAGCCCACGATATGGCCGATCTTTCGGATATGGAATTGGAAAAAATCATCCAGGAAGCTATGGCAGAGGAATGGGATATGGACGATGGCATTTTGTCCGATCCGGACGAGGGCGCCGCATCGGGCAACGCCTATGTGGATCCCGACGGGGATGCCTACCCGGAGGATGATGATCAAGGTGAGACCGTTACCCGCAAAGTGCGCCCCAAGCGCAAGGGCGGCTACGGTCTGTTCGGCTTGCCCCAGCTTCTTTCCACCGCCATCTGGGCAGGTCTTATTCTGTTCATCGGCATTTCTTTGGGTCGTGTGTTGTGGCTGTGCGCTTCCGACATTTTGGCCTTTGGCCGGCCGGATAAGGACGTTACCATCACCATCACCGATACGGACAATTTAGACAGCATCACCAATAAGCTCCACAATGCAGGTCTTATCAAGTACCCGGAGCTGTTTAAGATGTATGCCAAGCTTGCCAAGGTGGAGGAAAAGGGCAAAATCAGCGTCGGCACCTTTGAGCTGAACACCCTTTATGACTATCACGCACTGGTGGGCGGCATGTCCGCCACCTCCTCTTACCGTGAGGTTGTGGAGGTGTTTATCCCCGAAGGCTACACCTGCGCCCAAATCTACGCCCTGCTGGAAGAAAAGGGTGTGTGCACCGCAGCGCAAATGGAAGAGTACGCTTCCCAAAGCGAATTCTCCTCGTATTGGTTCCTGGAGGGTGTGCAGCGTGGCAGCAAATACTGCCTGGAAGGCTTCCTCTTCCCCGACACCTATGAATTCTACACCAACGACAAGCCCCAGCGCATTTTCCACAAGATGCTCAGCCGCTTTGACAATCAGTTCACCGACGAAATGGAAGCGCAGATCGTTACTTTGAATGAACGGCTGGCTGCAAAATACCGTTCCCACGGTTTGGGTCAAGCTTATATCGATCAGCACAAGATTACCGTCAAGGAAGTCGTTATCATCGCCTCGATGATCGAAAAGGAAACCGCCCACACCGGCGAGATCCGCAACATTTCCTCCGTCATTTATAACCGTCTGACCAATCCTGGCAACTACCCCAAGCTGAATATCGACGCTACCATTGTCTATGCTTTGGGTGGCAAGACCGACCTGACCGCTGAGGATATGAAGGTGGACAGTCCCTACAACACCTATCTGTATGACGGTCTGACTCCCGGCGCTATCTCCAACCCGGGTCTGTTCAGCCTGAAGGCTGCCCTAGATCCTGCGGATACCAATTACTATTTCTATGCGCTGGATCCCAATGCCTATCCCCGTGAGCACAAGTTCTTCACCAATTATGCCGATCACAAGGACTTCCTGGCAAGTCTGGGGTACTGATATGGCAAAATTGGAATTATTAAGTCCCGCCGGCGATATGGAGCGGCTGAAAATGTCCGTTCTCTACGGCGCGGATGCTGTATACCTGGCAGGCACTGACTTTGGTATGCGTTCCTTTGCCGGTAATTTCACCCCCGAGGAGCTGCCAAAGGCTGTGGCCTTCGCCCACGCCCACGGTGTCAAAGTCCACGTTACCGTCAATACGATGCCCCGCAATGAGGAGATTGCCCAACTGCCCGCCTACTTGGAGCAGTTGGACGCTGCCGGCGTGGACGCGCTGATCGTCGCGGATCTTGGCGCTTTTACCCTGGCCGGCAAATATGCGCCCCATTGTGAGCGGCATATCTCTACCCAGCAATCCATCGCCAACTACGAATGTGCCACAGCCTGGTACGAGCTTGGTGCAAAGCGTGTTGTGCTGGCACGGGAGCTGAATCTTCAGGAGATCCGGCACATCCGGGAAAACACCCCCACGGAGCTGGAGATTGAAACCTTCGGTCACGGTGCAATGTGCGTCAGCTATTCCGGCCGCTGTTTGCTCAGCAACTATATGACTGGCCGGGACTCTAACCGTGGCGCTTGCGCCCAGCCCTGCCGCTATCAGTATACGCTGATGGAAGAAAAGCGTCCCGGCGAATATTTCCCTGTTTTCGAGGACGAAAAAGGCACTTACATTCTCAATTCCCGGGATATGTGTATGATCGATCATCTGCAGGACCTGATGGATGCCGGCGTTGACTGCATCAAAATCGAAGGCAGAGCCAAATCCGCTTACTATGCCGCCATTACCACCGGCGCTTACCGCCATTGTATCGATGATATTGCCGCCGGTCGTCCCGTTGATCCTGTATGGCGTGATGAAGTGGACAAAATATCCCACCGCGTCTACTCCACCGGCTTCTACTACGGCTTTCCCGGTCAGTACACCGAGCATTCCCGGTACATTCGGGAGTGGCAGATCTGCGCCATTGTGGAAAGCTGCGATGAAAACGGTTTGGCGCTTTGCAGCCTGCGGAACAAATTCCCGGAAGGAGCAGAGTTGGAGATCGTCGGCCCGGATCTGAAGCCTTTTGCCATCGTTGCCCACAATATGGCCGACCTGGAGGGCACCCATCTGGCAGAGCCCAGAACACCGGAAATGAAATTCTATCTGCCTCTGCCCCAGGCTGTGCCGCCCTACTCCATCATCCGCCGCGCCGTAGACCTTTCTGCAAAATAAAAAATGCGCTGGAATTTTCCAGCGCATTTATTTTTATTTTACCGCATCCACATTTCGTCGTTGCTGGGCAGTTCAAAGGGAACGCCCTGGGGCTCGGTCAGGTAGTAGAATGCAACGGTTGTATAGTCATCATACCGGGGAGACATGGGTGCTTCGTAAGTACCATTGTCCATGGTCATACGGAAGGATTTATCAAAATAAATTGCATCCTTCACGTGCCAGCGGTACAGCAGGAAGCGCTGCTGGGACTGGTACTTCTTCATCGAATTGCCGATAACTGCATACATACCCACATACTGTCCGGAGTAGGTCTGGTAAGCATCGTGGGGCGTATCGTTGCCGAAGGCATAAGAGCCGCAGAAGTAGTCCTCCGTGCCGGTATAATTGATAGAGGGATAGGTTTCGCCATCAATGTACATCTTCACTTCGCCTTCCACCCAAATCCAGCTTGTGCCGTTAATGCCGGCAGCCAGCAGGACACCGGCAAAGCAGCCCTTGCCTTTAATATTATCCAGCACGGTGTAGGCTCTGCCCTTGGTGATGGGCTTTTCCTGCCGATAGGCGGCGTGGAAATAGCCGGCATTTTCCGGCAACTCGCCATACCAACCAGTAACGGTGTAGAAAGACCAGAAGCCATCCTTACCCCGATTTTCCAGGGTGATTCGGCAGTGCTTATGGAAGGGCATTTCCCAATAGGAATTATAGGATGCATAAGGCGCCATTAAAATCTTCTCGGAATTCAGCACGATCAGATTTTCATTGCGATCCCGGATATTATCGTCGTAGGCATTGCCAAAGAAGGCGGATGCCGGCGCTTCTACAGAAGGCTCGGGATTGTTGTCCCAATAAATCCGCAAAATAGCAGTGTGGTTCAGTCTGCCGCCCAGCCAAATATGGGTAATCATACCCGGGCCATCGGTGTCCACCAAGGTATAGGTCTCGCCGGGCTCTACCCACTTGCAGGCATTCAGCTTTTCGCAATCCTTGCCACGGGTGCCGCCGTTACGAGCGCCGGTGGGATTCTCACCGGAGAAAGCAAAGGTCTGACGATTATTGGGGATTCTGTACATAAAGAGTCCTCCTTACAATTATGCTTGCTTCCATTATAGGAAACGCAAGCAACATTGTCAACAAAAAGGCAGCGCATTGCTACGCTGCCTTTGCTATTAAATTCCAGCCAGTTCCTTCAAAACGGGAGCCAAATCGGTATTTTCCCAAGGTCTGCCCTCTACGCCGAAGTGGCCAAACTCTGCCGTGGGTGCGTAAATGGGATTGCGCAGTTCCAGCTTGCGGATGATGCCGGCAGGAGTCATATCGCAGGTCCTGCGCAGCAGCTCAGTCATCTTTTCATCGCTGATCACGCCGGTGCCGTAGCTGTCAACACGCAGGGAAACGGGCTGTGCCACGCCAATGGCATAAGCAAGCTGCACCTGCACCTGCGTTGCCAGACCGGCGGCAACCAAATTCTTTGCCATATAGCGGGCCATATATGCCGCGCTGCGGTCCACCTTGGTGGGGTCCTTGCCGGAGAACGCGCCGCCACCGTGGGAGAAATAACCGCCGTAGGTGTCTACGATGATCTTTCTGCCGGTCAGACCGGTGTCGCCGTTAGGACCGCCGATAACGAAATTGCCGGTGGGATTGATGTGGATATTGGCAACATCCGCAATATCAAAGCCGTAGCTTTTCAGTACCGGAGCGATGACACCCTCCCGGATGTACTTGCGCAGCTCCTCAATCTCGAAATCCGCGCTGTGCATAACGGACACAACAACGGTGTCGATACCAATTACATTGCCGTCCTCGTCATATTCCACGCTGACCTGGGTTTTGCCGTCAGGGCGCAGCAGGTCATTGGAATGGACGCACTCGGTCAGCCGATTGCTCAGTGCGCGGGACAGTGCTGCAGGCAGGGGCATCAGCTCCGGGGTCTGCGTGCAGGCACCGCCAAACATCATTCCCTGGTCACCGGCGCCACCAACTTCATCGTTGGTGCCCAGCGCAATGTCTGCGGACTGGGTGTGGATGCGGCACTGAATTTCTACGCTATCCGCATCAAAGCCGTCCCCGGGATACACATAGCCGATCTTGCGGATGGCTTCCCGGGCAACAGCGGGGTAATCAACGATAGCCTTGGTTGTGATCTCACCGCAGATCAGGCAGAAGTCGGTGGTGACCATGGTCTCGCAAGCAACACGGGAGCCGGGATCCTGCGCCAGGCAGGCATCCAGGATCGCATCGGAGATCGAATCCGCCACCTTGTCAGGATGGCCGTTGGTAACACATTCAGATGTAAATAATCTCTTTTCCATTTTCTTTTCCTTTCTTTTCTCACAAAAACAAAAATGCACATCAGGGCGGACCCGATGTGCTTCTATCGAATCCTCATCTTTCGTTGCCGCCGGATTTAGCACCTTGAATAAACAGGTTGCTGGGTTTCATCGGGCCGTTCCCTCCACCACTCTTGATAAGGCTAGTATGCAGTTCCACATTATTTTACCGAATTTTCGGCAAATGTCAAGCATTTTTTCGCATTTTTGTTAACAAATCCGCTATAGACTTTTCACCCATTCTTTGGTAGAATAGTTGCAGCATTCTTTAGGAGTTGAGATTATGAAAGGTCTGCGTAAGCGCTTTGACCGCTTTTGCTTCAAGCATCGTGCCAAAGGCATTCCCAATCTGATGCTGTATGTATCGCTGGGTGCTGCTTTGGTGTATTTTATGTCTATGTTCGCCAACAACTTTACGCTGTACTATTGGCTGTGCTTTGACCGTGAGCTGATCCTGCAAGGTCAGGTTTGGCGGCTGATCACCTATCCGCTTGTGTATGGTGTCGGCAATTACAGCGTTGTAATGGTGCTGATCAGCTTGCTGTGCTACTATTCCTTAGGACGGGCTGTAGAAGCCACCTGGGGCACGCTCCGATTCAATCTGTTCTATTTTTCCGGCATTTTGCTGATGGATGTTTACTGCCTGATCTTCCAGGGCGCTGCTGACGCGTATTATCTGAATCTGAGCCTGTTCCTTGCGTACGCAACGATGTATCCCAACAGCCATTTCCTGCTGTTCTTTATCATTCCGGTGAAGGCCTGGATCTTCGCAGTGATTGACCTGGTCCTCACCGCCTATGAAGTGATCAGTCTGTCCATCCCGGTGTTCTACTTCCCCTACAATCTGTTCCCGCTGATCGCCATTGCCAACTATCTGCTGTTCTTCGGCAAGGATGTTGCCAACATTTTCCCCATCAGCTGGCGGATCAATTTCAAACGGGCAACCAGCAGAAAACCCAACGACCCCAAGCCCAAGACCATCATCTTCCCCAGCGGCAATTCCGGCTCCATCCCGGTCAAGCCCAAGGAAGCCTACACTCACCGCTGCACCGTCTGCGGCAGGACCGATATTTCCCATCCCGACTTGGAATTCCGTTACTGCAGCCGATGCAACGGCTACCATTGCTACTGCATTGACCACATTAACGACCATACCCACGTAGAATAAGGCAAACGGCAAGCACTTTTGTGCTTGCCGTTTTGTATTACAGTTCGTAGTCCGCTGCGTAGCGCTTATCCAGCAAATGGTGAAATTTCTCCTTTGCCGCCAGGTGCAGAGGATGCGCCGCATAAGCGGACAAAGCCTCACAGCTTTCGAACTCCGAGTACAGCGCATAATCCAAACCATTGAATGCCCGGCGCACTTCCAAATGCTGCAGGCCGGGAATCTGCCCCACCAGGGGCTCCAGTACGCTGCGGATCAGCTCCACAGCCGCTTCCTTTTCCACGCCCTCTTTCAGGGTATACAGTACAATATGCTTAACCATAGTGTTTCCTTTCCAAGCAAATACCGGAGCCGGCAAATGTCGGCCCCGGTATGTATTTGCCTTATTCAGCCTCAGTGGTCTCGGTCTCTTCGACAGTCTCCTCAGCAGTCTCTTCTGCAGCATCCTCAGCGGGCTCTTCGGTCTCCTCGGGAGCCAGCAGTGCGCGGATGGACAGAGAGATGCGCTTGTTCTCTGCGTCAACCTCGGTGATCTTGACCTGGACCTCCTGACCCTCGGTCAGAACATCCTCGGGCTTACCGATGCGCTTGTTTGCGATCTGAGAGATGTGGATCAGGCCATCAACACCGGGCAGGATCTCTGCGAAAGCGCCGAAGGTCATCAGCTTGACGATCTTAGCAGTCACAACATCACCAACAGTGTAGCCGGCCATAAACTTGTTCCAGGGATTCATCTCAGCAGTCTTGTAGCCCAGAGAGATCTTGCGCTTCTCAGCATCGAAGGAAATGACATAAACGTCGATCTCATCGCCTACGCTGACAACATCAGCGGGAGTCTTGATGCGATTCCAGCTCAGCTCAGAAACGTGGACCATACCATCAACGCCGCCGATATCCACGAATGCGCCGTAAGAAGTCAGGGACTTAACGGTGCCGTGGTACTTCTTGCCAACCTCGATCTCGCTCCAAACCTTCTCCTGAGCGGCCTTACGCTCCTCAGAGGAAACGGCACGGATAGAGCCGATCACGCGACGGCGTGCACGGTTGACCTCAGTAATTCTCATGTTGACAGTCTGGCCGACCATACCGGTCATATCGCCGCCCTTGGCGATACCGGACTGAGAAGCAGGGATGAACACACGGATGCCCTTAACAGTAGCAACCAGGCCGCCCTTGTTCTCTTCGGTGATGGTACCTTCAACGGTAGTCTTCTCTTCTGCCCAGGTAGCCATGTCTTCCCAGACCTTCATACCCTCCAGCTTCTTTCTGGACAGCTGAACAGTACCCTCCTGGTCATTGACGCGAACGACGAACACTTCGATCTCGTCGCCCACATGCAGGATGTCCTCAGGCTTCACAGAAGGATCGGCACTGACTTCGTCATAGGGAATGTAACCGGCATGCTTGGTGCCCAGGTCGACCTGGACTTCGGTGTTACCAATGCTGGTAACGGTTCCAATAACCTTATCTCCTGTATTTAAAGTCTTGATGGACTGCTCCAGAAGTGCCTCAAAGCTCTCCTCCTGCACAGCATCAGCAGTAATGATTTCGCTCATAGTCTTATTGACCTCCTTTATTATCCACGCCGGCGTGGATGCGCCAGCAGTGATTCCAACTTCAGTAACACCGCAGAAAAAGTCGGGCGTCAGCTCGGATGCGTTGTCCACCAAAACGACCTTTTCGCAATGTTCGCGGCAGATGGTCGCCAGCCGTCCGGTATTGGAGCTTTTTACATCGCCCACAACTACCATCGCCTGACATTGGGCGCTAAGCTCAGCCGCCTCTGTCTGCCTCGATTCCGTCGCTCTGCATATTGTATCAAATATTTTTACTTTAGTAAACAGTTTTTTTGCCATTTGGACACTTTTTTTCCACGATATTTCCGTAGAAGTTGTCTGCGATACCATACAGATCGGCAAATCCGGGGAAATTTCCGCTTCCTGTGTCCATTTTTCCAGTTCTTCCGCGCTTTCAAAAACCTTGCAGGTCTGACACCATCCGGCAATTCCCTCCACCTCAGGGTGGGAACGGGTGCCCATAATGACCGGCAACTGGCCTTCCTGCTCCGCCTTTTCCACGATGCCGTGGATCCGCTTGACGAAGGGGCAGGTCGCATCCACGATCTCCACCTGACGCTGCTGCAAAGATAGCATCACCGCTCTGGAAACGCCGTGGGAACGAATGATTACCGTCATACCGGGAGTCGCTTCTTCAGGAGAATCGATGACCCGGACGCCCAGCTTTTTCAACTTTTCCACAACGTGGCGATTGTGGATAATGGGGCCCAAAGTTGCCACCTGCTTACCGGCGGTCGCTGCCTGCTCCACCAGCTCCACAGCCCGGTTTACACCGAAGCAGAAGCCGGCACTCTCTGCGATACGGATACTCATACAGAGATCTTCTCGCTGATGATCTTGCGCATTGCTGCCACAACACCATCAATGTCCAGCTCAGAGGTATCCAGCTTCACAGAATCCTTAGCCATCTTCAGCGGCGCGATGGGACGGTGGGTATCCTGATAATCCCGCTGCTCAATTTCCTTCAGCACCGTTGCAAAATCGGCGCTTTGGCCCTTAGCCAGCAGCTCATCGGTGCGGCGCTTTGCCCGCACTTCGGCAGAAGCGGTCAGGAAAATCTTGACATCCGCATCAGGCAGAACAACGGTGCCAATATCTCTGCCGTCCATAATGACATTGTAATTTTTGGCCACATTGCGCTGCATATCCAGCAGAGCCTCACGCACAACCGCGTGGGCAGACACCAAGGATGCCTTCTGAGAAATGTCCTGCGTACGGATGTCCTTGGATACATCCATACCGTTCATAATCATATGCTGCGCTCCGTCCTCGTCATATTCGATTTGAACGGTTAACTCATCAATATAGCGCTCAACACCGTCCACATCCTTGGGGCTGATGCCCAAAAGATCCAAAAAATAGGCAACGGTGCGGTACAGCGCGCCGGTATCTACATACTGAAAGCCCAACTCCTTCGCCAAGCGCTTGGCAATGGTACTCTTGCCTGCACCGGCAGGGCCGTCAATGGCAATCGCATACGTTTTAGCCATAACAAAAACCTCTTTCGTTTCTTATTGTTTCCGCAGTTTCAGCAGTGCTGCAGCTTCTGCCGCCACCACTTCTTCCGGGGTCATACCCAAAATCCTGCCGGTTTCCTCGGGGCTCTTGGGCAATTCTCCCTCCAGGCCAAACCGCAGGGAAAGTAGCTTGGCAGAGTTCTCATCCAATCCGGACAGCAGCTCCAAAATGCGCTGCCGGGCCTGGAAGTAAGCAGTATCCTCCACCGCCTGCTCCGCATCGGGCTCCGGCTCTTCCGGCTCCTGCTCCGTTTTGGCACGGTTCATATTCCGGGCCGTTTTCAGCATAGATTCCACGATTTCCGTCTGCTCCACACTCATATGCAACGCCTCGGCAATCTCCTCACGGGTGGGGTTTCTGCCCAGCTCCGCCAAAAGCTTTTCATCCACGCTGCGGTAATCCTCCAGCGCCTGACGCATTTTCTGACCGACGCCCTGGATTCTTGCCTGCAAAGTAATAACATACGCCATACTTTGGCAGATATGCCAATCCCGGAAGGCTTCAAAATCGCCGCCATCATAGCGGCTCAGGCTTTGCCACAAGCCCATACTGCCCTCCTGGATCAAATCCAGCAGCAGTACACCGTAGCCGGTATGCCGGCAAGCCAGCTCAAATACACGGCTCAGGCACAAATTCAGCACATTCTGCTGAAGCTGCGGGTCTTCCCCGCTTGCTTTCAGCTGTGCGCAAAGGATATTCAAATCGCCGCAAACAGGAATCTCAGCAATTTCCTGCAGATACAGCTTCAGCGGATCCGTATCCTCCAGCTCTTGCATCAGTTTGCCGCTTTTGGCCAGCTGCTCTTCCCTGCGCAGGCGGACAGCCGCCTCGCCGGCGCCTGCCAGCTTCGGCAGCCTGGAAATATCCAGCTTGATGCCCCGGTCGCAAAGCTGACCAAAGGCTTCTTCCAGGAAGCTTTCGTCCTCATCCTCCAGCAGCGCCAAGAATTTTTCCGCATCAATAGAGCCTGAAAGCGTGGGCAAAGTTTGGTCCCACAAGGATTCTTCAAATGTAAATTCCATCATACCAGGAAATCCTCCAGTCCCATACTGCTACCCAGCTTTTTCAGCTTTGTAATGGCCTGCTTTTCCACCTGCCGTGTCCGCTCCTTGGAAATGCCCAGCTTTTTGCCGGTCTGCTCCAAAGAATAGCAAACACCATCTTCCATACCGAATCGCAGCCGCAGGACCTGCCGCTGCCGCCCAGTAAGCTCAGCCATCAGTGTTTCCAGCGTTTGTGTCAACTCTTCCCGAACTACCTTTTCATAAGGCTGCTCGGCGTGGATGTTCTCCAGCAGCTGGGACAGCGTACCATCCTCATCACCGATCTGGGCATCCAAAGAGCAAGTCTGCGGCAGCAAGCTCAGCAGCTCTTCAACCTTTGCGGCAGGAATATCGCACCGCTGTGCAATTTGCTCTGCTGTCGGCTCTTCCTCCAGTTCCAGCAGCAAGCTGGCACGAACCGCATTGAGCTTGCGGATTCGCTCTGCCGTATGTACCGGCACGCGAATGGTGCCGTGGCCGGTCAAATACCGGCTCACACCCTGCCGGATCCATTTAGTGGCATAGGTGGAAAAACGAAAATCCAGGGTATAGTCAAATTTCTTTGCTGCTGCAAGCAGACCGATGCTGCCCTCCTGGATCAGATCCAGCAGAGGCACGCCCCGTCCCGCATACTCCCGAGCGATGGATACCACCAGCCGCAGATTGGAATTGACCATCTTACGGATAGCCTCCTCATCCCCTACAGCACAGCGTTTCGCCAGCTCCCGTTCTTCCTCAGGGGTCAAGCGGGGATACTGGTGAATATCGCTTAAGTACTGGCGCACATCATCTTCCGAATATGTTTGCGTATCCAGCAGATCTACTGTCATACACCAAGACCTTTTCTTTCTTTTAATTTTCTTTGCAGCGCCCGCAAATCTTCCTCCGAAGTAACGCCGGAGGATTGATGCTCCGCCAGGATCGTCTGAACGCAATCGGCAAGTGCCGCTTCGCTGACGATTTCCTGCTGGCGCTGGGTAATTGCTGTGATATGGGAAATTTCTTCACCGCTGAGGTCTGTCAGCACGGCGATGGACACATCCATCCCGGCTTCGTGCCGCTGCCGTAGCTGGCCGTATACCCTTCCCAGCAGTTCGCAGGAAAACATTTCCGCGTGCAGCGCCTTTGTCTGATCCAGCAGAGCCGGCTCACGCAGAATCTGAGCAATGACACACTCCTCTGCCATAGCAGATTTCACATTTTCATAGTGAATCGTGCGGCTCTTGGGCTGCAGCGCTCTTGCCGGTGCCAGGTCAATGGCTTGCTGCTTTTTCTTCTGCTGCGCCTGCCGGCGCTTCCAGGCCCGGCCGATCTCCATCTTCATAGCATCCAGGCTGATCTTCGCCACCTCAGCCACTCTGCCCGCATAGATTTCCCGCTGTACGGGGCTGCCCAAAGTGCTGATCAGGTCAGCGCACTCATAGAGGAATCTGACCTTTTGGTCATCCTGGCGCAGATCATATTTCGCGGCGATGGCATTGAGCTGATATTCCACACGGCTGGAGGAGCCCTCCAGCAGGAGCTTGAACTTCTCCGGACCGAATTTTTGCAGGAATTCATCCGGGTCCTTTGCGCCTTCCATTTTCAGTACCTTCACCTGAAGGCCCGCCTTTTCCAGCATAGGGATTGCCCGCTGGGCGGCACGCTGACCGGCTTCATCGGAGTCATAGGTCAGAATCACCTGCTCAGTATAACGGGCAAGCAGCGTAACCTGCTCTTCCGTAAGGCTGGTGCCCAGTGACGCAACAGCATTGTCAAAGCCAAACTGATGCAGCGCCACCACGTCAATATTACCCTCAACCAGGATAATGTAGGGGTATTTCGTCTTTTTGGCAAGATTCATACCAAAGAGATTTTTTCGCTTATTAAAAATCGGCGTTTCATTGGAGTTCAGGTATTTGGGCTTGCTGTCATCCAGCACACGGCCGCCAAAGCCGATCACATTGCCCCGAACATCAATAATGGGGAACATCAGCCGATTGCGGAAACGGTCATAGACCCGGCCGTTCTTCTCTCCCACCAAATCCGCGTCACGCAGTTCCTGATCGGTGTAGCCTTTCTTTCGCATGGCATCCACCAGGGCATTCCAGGAATTCGGCGCAAAACCAATGCCAAACCTGGTGATACTGGCTTTTGTAAGACCACGCCTTTTTACGTATTCTAGGCATTCTTTGCCTGCAGGCGCATAAAGCTGCTCGTTAAAAAATCGGCCTGCTTCCCGCATCAGCGCCCACAGGCGCTCCTGCTGACGGTAACGGCTCTGATACTGCTCGTCCTCCGGGACGGTCATTCCGCAGCGCTTTGCCAGCGCGCGGACAGCATCGGGATAGCTTAAGCCCTCCACTTCCATTTGGAAGTTGATCACGCCGCCACCCTTATGGCAGCCGAAGCAATAGTAGATGCCCTTATCCGGCGCAACGGAGAAGGATGCGGTCTTTTCACCGTGGAAAGGACACAGACCAAACATATTTGCGCCGGAGCGCTTCAAATTTACGTACTGCCCCACTACATCCTCAATGGGATTGCGGGCAACCAACTCATCAATAAATGAGGGTGGGAATGCCATAGTCTGTACCTCCTTTCCCTTACATTGGTGTTTTCAAAGGTTTTTCCGCAGGATTGACGGAAAGCCGCCTGCGAAAACCTATCGGGGTTCAACTCCCCACTGCTTAACCTATTTATTATAGCACAAATTATCGTATATGCCAACCCGTCGGGATAAAAATCTCGGTATATTTGTCGACGGCATACTTGTCGGTCATACAGGCGATATAGTCGCAAACCGTCCGCTCGATACCATCGAAGCTTACCTGGGGATGGAAATCCGCCGGAAGCGCTTCCGGTTGGTTTACATAATATCTGTAGAGCTTTTCCAGCATCTCTTTTGCCTTGCTCTCCTGCCCCTTGGCAAGCGGATTGCGATAAACTCGCTCAAACATAAAGCTGCGCAGATCCTGCAGCGCCTGATATACGCCATCGGACATTACGATCTCGCCGGCCTCTGTAGAGGTACGGACCATATCGCACACCAGCGTATTGATGCGCTGCGTGTGGGTGCTGCCCAAAATATCCAGAATATCCTGGGGCAGATCTTCGCCTGCCAGGATTCCAGCCCGGATGGCATCGTCAATATCGTGATTGACATAGGCAATCTGATCGGAATAACGGACAACCCGTCCTTCCAATGTTTCCGGAATATGCTCACCGGTATGGCCCAGGATACCCATACGGGTCTCAAAGGTCAGATTCAAGCCTTCGCCGTCACGCTCTAAGTAATCCACTACACGCAGGCTCTGCTCGTTATGGCGGAAGGGCTGACCCAAGCAATTGCTCAGTGCCACTTCGCCGGCGTGGCCAAAGGGCGTATGGCCCAAATCGTGACCCATAGCAATCGCCTCGGCCAGATCTTCATTCAGGCCCAGTGCCCGGGTGATGGTGCCGGCAATGCGGGACACCTCCAGCGTATGGGTCATACGGGTGCGATAGTGGTCGCCTTCCGGCCGCAAAAACACTTGGGTCTTATGCATCAGGCGGCGGAATGCCTTGGAATGTACGATCTTATCAATATCCCGCTGGTAGCAGGTGCGCACATCCTCTTCCCGATCTTCCTCGGGATAGGGTCTGCCCTTGCTTTGGTCAGCAAATGCCGCCTTGGGATGCAATCTTCTATGCTCCAGACGCTCCAGCTCTTCACGAATCGTCATTTATGCTTCCCCCTTCCCAATTGGGAATGCGCGGTATTCCTTTGCAGTGATCATACCCTCCATATTGCCGGCAGACATATCTGTCAACCGATCCAGGAACGGCTGCGCCTGGGCTTCCGGCATCAGGATCTCCAGCTCCACCTCGGAGCCGAAGTCCGTACTGCGGATCAGACCACCGAAGGCATCCACCTCCAGCTTCAGGCGCTCATAATAGGTGTAAGGGCACGGCACATACAGCACGCTCCAAACCCGCTTCATCGACTTTCCTGCCGCATCCACAGCGATTTTTGCGCCCTTGGTATAGGCCCGCACCAAGCCACCGGCTCCCAGCAAAATGCCGCCAAAATACCGGGTCACCACGCAGACGATATTATATAGCCCTTCCCTTTGCAGCACCTGCAGCATCGGCATTCCTGCCGTACCACCGGGCTCACCGTCATCCGAGAACCGGACGGCACCGTCTTTTATGATATATGCCCAGCAATTGTGGGTGGCATCGTAGTGCTGTTTTTTCATCGCCTGGATCTTTTCCAGCGCTTCCTCTTCGGATTCTACCGGCCAAACCCTGCCGATAAAGCGTGATTTTTTCTCGATAAATACATCTTCACCGAATTGGGTCGGAACCAGATATTCCTCCAAGCTCAGCACTCCTTTACAATAAAATCCCGGACCTTGCCGTAGAGAATGGGATCAACGATGGTCTCTACCTCGATACCCTCAGCGGTATATTCCACATTCAATACCTGGGCGCCGCTGTGCAGCGTTTCCACCATACCTCCCATAGCGTAAGGCAATCTTACGGTTATATGATGCCGGCTGTGGCCCAGGGCCTTTTCGATAGCCTTCAGCAGATCCTCCATACCCTGGCCGGTGGCTGCGGAAATACGCACCACATCTTCCCCGATGGGAATATCGGTCTTATCTACCAGGTCTGCCTTATTATAGCACTGCAAAACCGGCGTACCCGGCGCTGCAAGCTGGGAAATCAGTTTATCCACCACTTCGATATGCTCTTCCCGGTTTTCATCAGAAGAATCAATGACGTGCAGCAGCAGGTCAGCATATTCCAGCTCCTCCAGGGTCGCCCGGAAAGCATCCACCAAATGGTGCGGCAGCTTTGCGATAAATCCGACAGTATCCGTCAGAATCACACTCAAATTATCAGAAACCGTCAGCTGTCTGGAGGTAGTATCCAGCGTATCAAACAGGCGGTTGTTGGCAGGGATGCCTGCGCCGGTAAGCTGATTCAGCAGGGTAGACTTTCCTGCGTTGGTATAGCCGACAATGGCCACCACCGGCACGGAATTTTTCATCCGGCGTTCCCGCTGCACACCGCGAATCTGGCGCACCTGCTCCAGTTCCTGCTGCAGCCTTGCGATCCGCTCACGAATATGCCGGCGGGCGCTTTCCAGCTTGGTTTCACCGGGGCCCCGGGTGCCGATACCGCCACCCTGCCGGGAAAGGCTCTTGCCCATACCGGAAAGCCTGGGCAGCAGATATTTATACTGGGCAAGCTCCACCTGCAGGCGGCCCTCCCGGGTCTTTGCCCGCTGGGCAAAAATATCCAGGATCAATGCACTGCGATCAAGCACCGTGACGCCTACGATCTCCTCCAGCGCCCGGATATTGCCGGCAGACAGCTCGTTGTCGAATACCACCATTGTGGCTTCCGTGGCTTCCACCAGCATCTTCACTTCCAGCGCCTTACCCTCGCCAATAAAGCTGTGAGGGTCCGGGGCGTGGCGATTCTGCAACATCTTGCCGGTGCAAAAACCGCCGGCAGTTTCAAGGAGCGCTTCCAGCTCGTCCAAAGTTTCATCCGTGGCGATCTGATCTTTGCGGAAGCAAGCGGCATTCAGGCCAACCAGCACCGCCCGCTCCTGTACCTTTTCAAATGTTGATTCCATAGTTCCTCCGCCTTGTAGTATAACTACAGTATACCACAAATTTCGCACTGCAGAAACAAAAAATAACAAAAAGTCCGCACTACGTTACGCAGTGCGGACTTTACTCTTACTTCAGGCCGAAACGCTTGTTGAAACGGTCAACGCGTCCACCGGTGTCAACCAGCTTCTGCTTGCCGGTATAGAAAGGGTGGCACTTAGAGCAGATTTCAGCGCGGATGACCTTCTTGGTGGAGCCGGTCGTAAAGACGTTGCCACAGGCACAGCGAATGGTAGTCTGTTCGTAATTGGGATGGATACCTTCCTTCATTTGGTTCACCTCTTTCTCAGTAGTTAAAAGGGCATAATAACCCTGGCAATTTCAATCGCCCGAACATCATAACATATCCAAATGGGAAATGCAAGTGTTTTTTTCGTTATTTTTGAATTTTCGTCTCAGAACGCCCAATTGCCATTGCGGAAGATGGGTACGATCTTGCCATCACGGCAATGTGCATCGATATTCATGGTATCGCAGCCGATCATAAAGTCCACATGGATCATGGAATCGTTGATACCCAAAGCACGGCATTCTTCCAGGGTCTTGTTCTGATAATCATTGATGGTGTCGGGGAAGCCGGCGCCCACAGCCAGGTGGCAAACAGCGTTCTCATCGAACAGCGTTTCGTAGAACAGCAGGCCGCTGACATTGATGGGGCTGGTCTGGGGAACCAGTGCGCACTCACCCAGGTAGGCAGCGCCTTCGTCCATCGTGATCATCGTGTTCAGCAACTCTTCGCCCTTCTCTGCCTTGGCTTCCACAGCCTTGCCGTTTTCAAAGCGCAGATAGAAATTCTCGATCAGTTGGCCCTGATAGCTCAGAGGCTTGGTGGAGTAGACGATGCCCTCTGCCTTGCCCTTCATGGGAGAGATGTAGCACTCCTCGGTGGGAATATTGGGGTTAAAGTAGATGCCCTGCAGGCTGGTGTCACCGCCGCCGCCAAAGTGTGCTTCGGGGATCATACCGACGGTCAGGTCAGTGCCGTTGTCAGCAGTATAGTGCAGCGACTCGATGCCCAGGCTGTTCAGGTAATCGCAGCGTGCCTTCAGGTCGGCATTGTGCTTTTCCCAGGCCTTGATGGGGTCATCGTCAACACGGGAGGTAGCCAGGATTGCTTCCCACAGCTTCTCGATGGCCACAGAGGTGCGGACACCGGGGAAAACCTTCTTTGCCCAGGCAGCACCGGGAACAGCGGCGATACACCACTGCTGCTTACCGTCACGGGCATCGATGTAGGGGCGCAGGATGGGATAGGACATCTTTCTTGCCTTGGCCATCTTTGCGATGTTAACACCCTTCAGGCCATCGGGATCATCGGATACCAGGTGGATGCGGGCAGGCAGCACATCGCAGAAATACTGCTGCTTTGCCTTCTGCCACTCGGTGACGGTGCCCATAGTCTTAACAGACTGATAGCGCACGTGCAGCTTGGTCAGCGGATCGTAGTTCCACTCAACGGTGACCTTCTTGGCCTTTGCCTTGTATGCCTGCTCCACCACCATTGCAACGAATTCGGGCTGATCCAGGCCGGCGTAAATGATAACTTCCTGGCCCTTCTGGACATTGACGCCGCAGCGGACGATCAACTTTGCATATTCTCTCAAAACAGTTTTCTTCATAAAAAATGCTCCTTTGTTTCAGATTTTAATCCATTATAGCAAAGATCAGCCAAAAGGTCAATTATTCTTCTGCTTTATTCCGCCCTGTAATTCGGGTTTTCCCGGCATATCCAGACAGTAAAAACATTTTTATTGCCAAGGCAGTCATTATTTGTTATAATATGCGTGTTATGGAAGGAAAAACTCGTTTTTATGTCAGTAACAAAAATGTTATGACCTGGCTGATGGCACTTTGCCTGGTCGGCTCGGCAGTGACCCGCATTGTATTCGCCTGTTTGAAAGGGTCAGGCGATGCGCCCGAGGTGTGGAGTCAAATCGTTCTGCCTGTAGCAGCCACCTTGCTGTATGTGCTCATCGTTCTCCTGGGCGGCAAAGAGCTGTTCTACAAAACCGCAATCCCTATGTTCCTGATGGCGATTTACTATGCCATCCGGCCTCACATGATTTTGGGTAATTCTATGATAGTCCACGGTCTGTTCATCGTGTGTCTGCTGTTCTTCTGCCTGGCATACACCGCCATCACCTGTGGCAAGGTCCGCAGCGTTTGGCTGCTGGTGCCGCTGTATCTGGCTGCCGGCGCACTGCTTCTGTATCTGCAGCGCACACTGGTGCTGCGTAGCATTGCTGACCACTGGACTTATGTCCTGCCGGACTATCTGTTCTTTGGCGGTCTGCTCCTGCAGAGCTTCGCCATCCGGGTACATACCGACGGCGAATACCATCCCACCTGGGGTGACCGTATTGACGGCCGCCGTGTCCGCACACTGCCTCCCATCGCACAAATCACTTCTTACATTCAGGTCGAGCGCAACACCTGCACCAATCTGTTTGAAGAATCCATTGAAATCACCAACATTGACCGCTATATCCGTCAGAAGCGGCGGGAAGGTCTGAAGGACTTTGGCATCACCCACGTGCTGCTGGCAGCATACGTCCGTGGCATTGCCAAGTACCCCCAGCTTAACCGCTTTATCTCCGGTCAGAAGGTCTATTCCCGTGGCAATGACATCCAGTATTGTATGGTTGTTAAGAAGGAAATGACCATCGAATCTCCCGACACCTCCATCAAGGTGCATCTGAATCCCCACGACACCGCGGAGGATGTCTACAACAAGCTCAACGCCGCCATTGAAAGTGTCAAGAAAACTACCGAGCTGGACTCCAGTTTTGATAATCTGGTCGCGCTGTTCACCCTGATTCCCGGTGTGGTGCTGAAATTCGTGGTATGGCTGCTGAAGCTGCTGGATTATTTTGGTCTGCTTCCCAAGTTCCTGATGGAGCTGAGCCCCTTCCACGGCAGCCTGTTCTTCACCTCTATGGGCAGCCTGGGCATCCGTCCTATTTACCACCATCTGTATGACTTTGGTAATATTCCCGCCTTCGGTGCATTCGGCTGCAAGCGCCGCTCCCTGGAGGTCCAGGAGGATGGCACCATCGTGCAGAGGAAGTATATTGATATCAAGTTCTCCCTGGACGAGCGTATCGTGGACGGCTACTATTACGCCACCTTCTTCAAGCACTACCGCCGCCTGCTGGCACATCCCGAGGTGCTGGATGAAATTCCCGAAGAAGTCAACAAGGATATTGATTGATGTTAAAGAAGATTCAATGCTTTCTGCCAGAGGGTCACCTCTGGCAGAATCAAATTATATGGTATGATGAGATCATCTCTACCAACGATGAAGCGAAAGCCTTGATTCGGCAGGGTGCGCCCCACGGCACGGTACTGATCGCTGACCGGCAATCCGGCGGCAGAGGCCGTATAGGGCGGAGCTTTTCCTCCCCTGCCGGAATGGGTGTATATATGAGCGTGATTTTGCGGCTGCAATGCACACCGGATCAGCTAATGCACCTGACCTGCGCTGCTGCCGTTGCCGCCTGCGATGCGGTGGAAAAGGCAACCGGCCTGCGCCCCGGCATCAAGTGGACCAACGATTTGGTCTGCGGTGGCAAAAAGCTGGCTGGCATTCTCACTGAGCTGGTCATTACCCCCACAGAAACCGCCGCCATCATCGGCATCGGTATCAACTGCGCACAAGCGCAGGCCGATTTCCCGGAGGACATCCAAAGTTTCGCCGGCTCTCTTGCTATGGCCTGCGGCAAACCCATTGACCGGGCACAGGTAGCCGCCGCGCTGATTGAGGCATTCTCCCAAATGGCGCTCAGCCAAAAGCAAGCCATGCTGGATGCCTACCGCCGGGATTGTATCACCATCGGAAGGCCCGTTTCTATCGTAAAAAACGATGAAATTCGCCACGGCACGGCCATCGGCATTGATGACGATGGCGCATTGTTGGTGGAGTTCCCCGACAAGCATACAGAAGCCGTCAACGCCGGCGAAGTAAGCGTCCGGGGAATGTATGGCTATTGTCCCTGAAATAGGCGTAAAAAATTCTTGCATTTTTCTATATAAATGGTTATACTGATATTAAGATTACTATACATTTATGGAGGTAATGTCTTATGAAGGTTTTTGGTAGTGTCGTTAAGGTTGTTTTGGCTTTGGCTGCTGTTGCCGGCGCTGTCTATGTGGCTGTTGTCCACGGCGATAAGATTGTCGCCTGGGCTAAGAAAACCCTGAAATCTTGCAAGTGCCGTTTCGGTGGCGAGTGCGAGTGCGAGTGCGACTGTGACTGTGATTGCGAATGCACCGAAGAAGAGGTTGCCGAGGCTCCCGTGTCCGCTGCTGACGAAGTTGTCGCTGCAGAGACCGATTTTGAAGGCTAATAAAAAAGCAAAAGTGGCGTGCCTTACGGCACGCCACTTTTTTATTTTACAGACTTGTTATAAGGTTCACCAGCATTGTGACGCACTTTTCCATATCCTCTACGGGAATGTATTCAAATCGTCCGTGGAAGTTTTCGCCGCCGGTGCATAGGTTGGGACACGGCAGGCCCATATAGGAAAGTCTTGCGCCGTCCGTACCGCCACGGATCGGCACCTCACGGGGTGTCATACCACTGGCCGTCATCGCCTCCTTCGCACGCTCGACAATGTACATGCAAGGCTCGATGCACTGCTTCATATTGTAGTAGCTGTCCTTCATCAGCAGCTCTACCGTTCCTTCGCCGTATTTGCGGTTCAAAAACTCGGCAGCAGCTGCCATCAGCGCCTTCTTTTCCTGGAATTTTTCCATATCGTGATCACGGATAATGTATCGCAAAGTAGTTTCCTCTACCTCACCCTGCATATCTGTCAGGTGGATAAAGCCTTCATAACCAGAGGTTGTCTCCGGCTTCTGCATAGCAGGCAGCAGGCTTTGGAACTCCATTGCAATATATTGAGAGTTGACCATCTTGCCCTTAGCGCCGCCGGGATGGATGTTTAAGCCGTGAAATACTACTTTCGCACCGGCAGCATTGAAATTCTCATACTCGATTTCTCCAATGGTGCCGCCGTCCACAGTGTAAGCATAGTCTGCGCCGAAGCCCTTAACATCGAATTTGTCTGCACCACGGCCGATCTCTTCGTCGGGCGTGAAGCCGATCTTCAAAGTAGCGTGGCGCATCCGGGTGCGCAGCAAAAATTCCGCCGCGGTCATAATTTCCGTAATGCCGGCCTTGTTGTCCGCGCCCAGCAGCGTAGTGCCGTCAGTAACGATCAACTTCTTGCCGTGATGGCGCTTCAGGCTGGGGTAATCGCTTTCCCGGAGGTAAATGCCCTTCTCTTCATTCAGGCAAATATCGCCGCCATCATAGGCCACCACCTTTGCCCGTACATCGGCACCGGAAACATCGGGAGCCGTATCCATATGGGCGATGAGGCCAATGGTAGGCAGACTGGGATCACCAGGAACGGTGCCATAAACATAGCCGTTTTCATCCATTCTGGCATCCTGGATGCCCATTTTGAGCATCTCCTCCACCAGTGCGACGCCCAAAAGCTTCTGCTTTGCGGTGGAAGGACAGGATTCGGAAAATTCGTCGGATTGGGTATCAAAGGATACATAGCGCAAAAAGCGCGCGGTTACACGATTCATAGCTTACTCCTTTCGCTGCCATAGAAGAATTCCCGAAATACGCCGGTATTTCGGGAATTCTTTGTTTTCTACTTAGCGGCGTTGACCAGCTCAGCGGTATCCTGAGCGATCATCAGCTCTTCGTTGGTGGGCACGACCCACACCTGAACCTTGGAGTCGGGAGTGGAGATGCACAGCTCCTGACCACGCTTCTTGTTCAGCTCGGGATCGATCTTAACGCCCATAAAGCCCAAATACTCACACACAGCGGCACGGACGGCAACATCATTCTCGCCAACACCGGCGGTGAAGGTCAGAACATCCAGGCCGTTCAGAGCAGCAGCGTAAGCGCCGACATACTTGGCAACCTCGTAGCAGAACTTGTCACGGGCCAGAGCGCAGTTTTCATCGCCATTCTTGGCGCCGGCTTCCAGGTCACGGAAGTCGGAGGAAACACCGCCCGACAGAGCCAAAACGCCGGACTTCTTGTTCAGCATATTCAGGCACTCGTCAACGCTCATACCGTACTTATTGCAGATGAACTGCACTACACAGGCGTCGATATCACCGGAGCGGGTACCCATAGGCACGCCGGCCAGAGGAGACAGACCCATGGTGGTATCCTGGCACTTGCCGTCCTTGATAGCGGACATGGAAGAGCCGTTGCCCAGGTGGCAGTTGACCATCTTGAATTCCTTCTTGCCAACCAGCTCAGCGGTACGGCGGGCAACATACTTGTGGGAGGTGCCGTGGAAGCCGTAGCGGCGGATGGAATCCTCCTCATAGTACTGGGTGGGGATGGCATAACGGTAAGCCTTAGCGGGCATCGTCATATGGAACGCGGTGTCAAACACAGCGACCTGGGGAGTCTTGGGCATAACAGCCTGGCAGGCACGGATGC
>JAZSCE010000074.1:0-17305 GCA_045602725.1 Faecousia sp.
CCCCTCAAAAAGTAAAAAGCCGGCGGCCAAAACCCACCGTCTTTTTTATCGGCAGGGGAGTAAAACCACATTATCTGCTATAAGATGTAGATTATGGATACAAAATATGGTTTTTTCTCATCGAAAATGCTTGCAATTTCGATATGCCGGTGCTAGAATGAAAGGCGTGGAAAATTCACACAGGAGGTAAAAATATGAATCTTGTTTACGGCATTAAAGACAAACCCAAATTCGCACAGCTTCTGATTTTCGCATTCCAGCAGGTGCTGGCTGTTCTGGCAGCCACCATCGCCGTTCCCGCTATTGTCGGCAACGGAATGTCCGCCGCAGCTGCACTGTTTGGTGCCGGCGTTGGCACTTTGGTCTATCAGCTCTTTACCAAGTTCCGCAGCCCCGTATTCCTGGGCTCCTCCTTCGCGTTTATTGGCTCTATGGTAGCAGCCTTCGCAGGTGCTACTTCTGCTGCAGCAGGCTTTGCCGGTATCATTCTGGGCGCTGCCTTTGCAGGCGTTGTGTATGTTGTTATTGCTCTGGTTATCAAGCTGGCCGGCGTTAAGTGGATTGAAAAGCTGATGCCTCCCGTGGTTATCGGACCCACTGTTGCGCTGATCGGTCTGTCCCTGGCCGGCGCTGCCATTAAGGACGTGTTCTCCTACGGTCCTCAGGACGCAAATGGCTCTTTCGTTATGACCGCTCCCATTTGGGCATCCCTGGTCTGCGCAATGGTCACACTGCTGGTGGTTGTTTTGGTTTCCACCTACGGCAAGAAGATGATCAAGCTGGTTCCTTTCATCATCGGCATCCTGGCCGGTTATGCTGTGGCCGCTATCTTCACCGTTTGCGGCATTCCTGTTATTGATTTCTCCCTGTTCGAGAATATGCAGATCGTTGCTCTGCCCGGCTTTACCTTTATGGAAGCCATGAAGGGCATTAAGGAAATCGACGGCGCTTATATTGCTACCATCGCTGTGGCTTATGTACCCGTTGCATTCGTGGTCTTTGCTGAACATATTGCTGACCATAAGAATCTGTCCTCCATCATCGGTGAGGACCTGCTGACCGAGCCTGGTCTGCACCGTACCCTGCTGGGTGACGGCGTTGGCTCTATGGTCGGCGCATTCTTTGGCGGCTGCCCCAACACCACCTACGGCGAGTCTGTTGGCTGTGTTGCCATTACCCGCAATGCTTCTGTCATCACCGTTACCGTTGCTGCACTGATGTGCATCGTCATCTCCTTCTTCGGACCCTTCGTGGCGTTCCTGGATTCCATTCCCGGTTGCGTTATGGGCGGCGTGTGCATCACGCTGTACGGCTTCATCGCTGTTTCCGGCCTGAAGATGATTCAGAAGGTGGACCTGAACCAGCACAAGAACCTGTTCGTGGTTGCTTCCATCCTGATCCCCGGCATCGGCGGTATGGCCCTGGCCATCGGCCCTGTTACCCTGACGGCCATTGCCTGCGCTCTGATCCTGGGCATCATTGTCAACCTGATGCTGTCTAAGGCTAAGGAAGAGTAATGTAAGAGAACAAAAGCCGTCGGCACAGCCGGCGGCTTTTTGCTGTAAAAATAAGAAGATATTAAGATAAAAATGATTGCTAATTGGTGCAGGGAATGCTATAATTTAGAATAGTAAAAAATATTCTCATCCGTTTTTAGGAGGAAAGCATGGAAAATTTTGAGATTTTATACAAAAACCTGCTGGAATTCAGTTGGCAACAGGGTGTTATGATCGCCATCGGTTGCCTGCTGGTGTACCTGGCAATTGCCAAGGAGATGGAGCCTTCGCTGCTGCTGCCTATGGGCTTCGGCGCGATTTTGGTAAACATTCCCTTCTCCGATGCCCTGATTGGACCTATCCAAACGCTGTATAATGCCGGCATTGCCAATGAGCTGTTCCCTCTGCTGCTGTTCATCGGTATCGGTGCAATGATCGATTTTGGCCCGCTGCTGACCAATCCCAAGCTGATGCTCTTCGGTGCGGCTGCCCAGTTCGGCATATTCTTCACGCTGTGTATGGCAAGTATGTTCTTCCCCGATTTCCGGGATTACTTCTCCATCGCTATCATCGGCGCAGCCGACGGCCCTACCTCCATCGCCGTTGCCAACAAGCTGGGCTCTCAGTATGTTGGCGCTATTACCGTGGCAGCATACTCCTATATGGCCCTGGTGCCGGTGATCCAACCGCCGGTCATCAAGCTGCTGACGACCAAGAAAGAGCGTATGATCCGGATGCCTTATGAGCAGAAGTCCATCAGCAAGCGCACCCGGATTCTGTTCCCCATTATCATCACCATCGTGGTTTCCGCCATCATTCCTCAGGCAACCGCGCTGATCGGTTTCCTGATGTTCGGCAACCTGATCCGTGAGTGCGGTGTGCTGGACAGCCTTTCCGGTACCGCGCAGAATGTGCTAGCAAACCTGATCACCATTTTCCTGGGCATTTCCGTGGCGTTCAATATGACCGCTGAGAAATTCCTGCAGGTGGACACTCTGCTGATTATGGGTCTGGGCCTGGTGGCCTTCGTGGTGGACACCGCCGGCGGCGTGCTGTTTGCCAAGCTCCTGAATCTGTTTACCAAGAAGAAGATCAATCCGATGATCGGCGCAGCCGGCATTTCCGCATTCCCCATGTCCGGCCGTATCGTACATAAGATGGCACTGAAGGAAGATCCTCAGAATTTCCTGCTGATGCACTCCATCGGTGTTAATGTTTCCGGTCAGATCGCATCGGTCATCGCCGGCGGCATTATCCTGAACATCGCCGCCAAGTTGATGGGAGGTTAAGAATATGAATCTATTAACAGATGTTGCTGCTAATTTGGAATTCAATCCGATGGCATTTGTGGACAATTTGAAGTATATGGGCATCGGTATGCTGGTGATTTTCGTCATCATCGGCCTGATCGTCCTGGCTACCAAGCTGGTTAACAATCTGAGCTCCGATAAGTAAGAAATGGCTCCCCGCCGGTGATTCGGCGGGGATTTTTCTTGTTATTGCCCTTTCTATTTGCGGCAGAGTATGCTATAATAGGGGGGATGTATGAAATCTAGGGAGGAAAGATGATGTTCCGCAAAGCTTTGAAGAATATTTTGATGCTTACGGTGGCTGGTATGGTCAATGCTTTCGGCATCACCGTATTTTTGACGCCGGTCAATCTGTACGATAGCGGCATCTCTGGCACATCTATGCTGCTGAATCAGATCACACCGGAATTTTTGACCCTTTCCATTTTCCTGGTTGTTTTGAATATTCCGCTGTTTCTGTTTGGTGTGAAAAAGCAGGGGCTGAAATTTACCCTGTATGCCATCTATGCGGTTTGCATTTATTCCATCAGCGCCTGGCTGATTACGGATATTTTGCCCATTGATGTCAGCCTTTCCTCTCCCTTTGCGGGAACGGATCTGCTGCTGTGCGCCCTGTTTGGTGGCGTGATCTCCGGTATCGGCAGCGGTATTGCCATTCGCTTCGGCGGCGCTATGGACGGCATTGAGGTTATGGCGGTGATCTTTGCCAAGCGTATAGGTATCACCGTAGGCACATTTGTGATGATTTATAATGTGCTGCTGTACATTGTCTGCGGCATTATCCTGAAGGACTGGATCCTGCCGCTGTATTCCATCGTTACCTATGCGGCGGCGCTGAAAACCATCGACTTTATCGTGGATGGCTTGGACAGAGCCAAGTGCGCCATTATCATTACCGAGCATCCCCAGGAGATATCCGCCAAGCTGTGCGAGACCTTTGGCAGCGGCACTACCTATATGGAAGCTAAGGGCGGCTACTCCAACCGGGAAAAGGCAATGATCTATTTCGTGGTGAACCGCTACCAGGTGGTGCGGATGAAAGAGCTGGTCCATGAGATCGACCATCAGGCGTACATCACCATCAGCGAAGTGGCGGATGTATTTTCCAACAATAATAAGTAATTATGCTCCCCGCCGGTGATTCGGCGGTGATTTTTTTGCGCCATCTGGGAATAAAAGAGGAATATTAACAAATCTGCAATAAGTTGTTGCAAAATTTTCAATATGTGGTACTATATACCTATCCCCAAAACTAAATATAGGAGAGATGCATATGAACAAGTTCTTCAAAATTTCCGAACGCGGCTCCAATGTAAGGACAGAGATCATTGCGGGTCTGACCACCTTCTTTGCGATGGCTTACATCCTGGTTGTTAACCCCAATCAGATCACTGGCTTCACCACGGGTGTACCTGGCATCGACAAGATTTGGAATGCAGTCTACATTGCAACGATTCTTGCCTCCGTCATTGGCACACTGCTGTATGCGCTGTATGCAAAGCTTCCCTTTGCACAGTCCTGCGGCATGGGCCTGAACTCCTTCTTCTTCACTTCCTTCGTTCTGCCTCAGGTGCTGAACGGCGGCGATGTGATCAACGGCTATCAGGCTGGCTTGGTTATCATCCTGGTTTCCGGTCTGGTATTCTTGATTCTGTCCGTCACCGGCGCCCGCAGCTATATTGCCAAGGCAATGCCTGAGTGCATCAAGAAGGCAATCCCCGCCGGCATCGGTCTGTTCATTGCATTTATCGGCTTCCAGAATGTCGGTATCGTGCAGGATAACCCCTACACCCTGGTGCAGTTCGTCAAGCTGCAGGGCGTTACCTGGGCAGAAGTTGCGCCCGCCGTTGTTGCTCTGTTTGGCTTCCTGGTCATTTCCATCCTGACCAAGCTGAAGGTTAAGGGCTCCGTCCTGATCGGCATCCTGGTTACCTCTGTTGTTTACTACCTGAGCATTTGGACTCTGCCCGAGTTTACCATCACCGATATTACGCAGCCCTTCAAGGACTTTGCTGAGATCGGCATCACCGGTATTTTCAAGGGCGCATCCTGGACCAACGCATTCTCCGGCGAGATGCTGGGCGGCATTTTCTCCGCCATTATGCTGATCGTCACCTTCTGCTTGGTGGATATGTTTGACACCATCGGCACGCTGTACGGCACCGCTTCCGAAGCCAATATGCTGGATGAGAACGGTGACCCCATTGATGTGGACAAGGCTATGACCTGCGACTCTGTTGCTACCGTCGCCGGCGCTGTCTGCGGCACCTCCACCGTTACCACCTTCGTTGAGTCCGCTTCCGGTGTCGCTGCCGGTGGCCGTACCGGCCTGACCAGCCTGGTGGTTTCCATCTGCTTCGCAATCTGCCTGTTCCTGTCTCCCGTTGCCAGCATCATTCCCGGTGCGGCCACTGCACCTGCCCTGATCTTCGTTGGCGTCCTGATGCTGAAGAACTTCGGCAAGGTTGATATGGAAGATATGAGAAGCGCAGTTCCTGCATTCCTGACCCTGGTTATGATGCCCCTGACTTACTCCATCGCCAACGGCATCGGTATCGGCGCTATTGCTTATGTGCTGATCACCCTGTTCACCGGCAAGTACACCAAGAAGGACATCGCAGTTACCGTCATTGCTCTGCTGTTCGTCTTCAAGTTCGTCTTTGGTACCATCTAATCGCAATAACAAAAATCCCACCCGTATCGGGTGGGATTTTTTTATTCCGTAATGCAGAAGCCCATTGGCTGGAGCGTCAGCCAGGTGGGGGCGGAAATTTCCGCATTGTGCCCCATCAGCAGGTGGCTTCCGGGCACATCCCAGGCCTCCTCGCTTCGGTTGAGATAAATGCGCAAGGTCTTGCCGCAAAAGCTGCGGGTGAAGCCGATCCGTCCGGCACCTGCTTCGAAGAAGTGTAGGTCGCCCAGGCGCAGGGCTTCCTGCTCCTTGCGAAGTTGTCCCAAAGCCTTGAAATGCTCCAGCAGGATGGAATCCTCCTGCCCCCAAGGGTAGGTGCGGCGGTTGAAGGGGTCTTTGTAGCCCTCCATACCGGCCTCGTCACCGTAGTAAAGGCTGGGCATACCCGGCAGCATATACTGCAGGAAGGACGCCATCAGCAGCCTCTGCCGGGCGGTCTGGTATTGCGCAAGTGTGAGATGCCGGGCAGCCTTTTCAGCCCGGGTGCCGTCAAAATCATCCACCAGCGCCGTCAGGATGCGCATACTGTCGTGGGTGCCCAGCAGATTCATATTGGCAAGCAGCACCTGAGGCGGATAGTTCTCCTGAATGGCCATCACCGTATTCGCAAGGGCCTTTCCGTCATCCTTTTGCCGCAGGAAGTCCAAAATGGCGGTGCGGAAGGGGTAGTTCATCACGCTGTCCAGCTGACCGTCCACAAAATAGCGGCGGCTGATGCCATAGGCACGCTTGTTGGAAGCATCCTCCCACACCTCGCCCAACAGCAGGGCATCGGGACGCAGTTTGCGAAGATGGGTTTTGAGAATACTGAGAAACTCGGTGGGCAGTTCGTCAGCCACATCCAGCCGGAAACCGTCGCAGCCGGCTTTCAGCCAATGGGCGATAACACTGTCCTCGCCGGTGATGATATATTCCACAAAGGCTGGGTCCAGCTTATTGATGGTGGGCAGGGTGTCAAAGCCCCACCAGCTGTTGTAGTCATCGGGCCAGCGTTTGAACTGATACCAGCTGTAATAGGGCGAATTTTGAGAATTGTATGCGCCGTTGCCGCCGAATGTGCCGTCCTTGTCGAAATACAGACTATTGGAGCCGGTGTGGGAAAATACGCCGTCCAAAATCACCCGGATGCCCCGCTGGTGAGCGGCGTCGCACATTGCGGTGAAGTCCTCCAGCGTACCCAGCATCGGGTCAGGGGTTTTGTAATCACCGGTGTCGTAGCGGTGGTTGGAAAAGCTCTTGCTGATGGGGTTGAGATACAGCACAGTAACGCCCAAAGAGGCAATGTAGTCCATTTTGCTAAGAATGCCTCTGAAATTACCACCGTAAAAATCGTTGTTCAGAACGCGGCCTTGGGCATTAGGCCGCCAATGGACTTCCTCATCCCAATCCGTGTGGACGGTGTAGGGCTCTAATTTTCCGGTAAGATCGGTTTCGCCAACCTTGCAGAAGCGGTCGGGAAAAACCTGATACATCGTAGCGCCCAGCGCCCATTGGGGTACGGTGAAATCGGCGGGAATGCAGCTGACCTGCCAAAGACCGCCGTCCTCCATATTGGTATCGTCGCCAAATTTGAAAAGACGGAAGCCGCCGACGGGCTTGTGAACATAGAAATAGTAAAAATAAAGGCCGGGCTTTGCAAAGCGGAATTTGGCGGCGAAAATGTCATAAGCGCCGATTTTGCCCTGCTTTTCCATCGGCACGATCATAACGCTCTCGCCGTCAGGACCGCTGAAGCGGCAGTCCACTTTTGCGGTCTGCAACTTGGAGGGAATATGGATGCGAAGCGTGCAATTTTGCCCCGGCAGCAGGGTGCCGAAGGGATCTTTGAACTGCAAGAGCTTGCTGTTGAATAAGATCCGCATCAATATTGCCTCCTTTCAAGTCTTTTCAATACTTTACCACAAATTGGCGAAACTATCAAGAGAAAAGCCGAGGTGAAAATCACCTCGGCTCATATTCTTTTGACTTATTTGCCCAGCATTTGATGGAACAGTTCCATATACCGGGCAGCGGGCTTGTCCCAACTGAAATCCTGGCGCATATCCCGCTCCTGCAGAGCCTGGAATGCATCCCGGTCCCGGTTGTACAGAGCCAAACAGCGCTTGACGGTGGCGTAGAAATCATCGCCGTTGTAGCTTTGGAAGGTAAAGCCCAGGCCACCCTCACCATTTTCATCGCAGGGAGGAACGGTGTCCTTCAGACCGCCGGTGGCGTGGACCACGGGAACGGTGCCGTAGCGCATAGCGTTCATTTGGCTAAGGCCGCAGGGCTCGGACTTGGAGGGCATCAGGTAAATATCGCCGCCGGCATAGATCCGTGCCGCCAGGCCCAAATTGAAGGTGATCTTGGCTGCCACCCGGTCGGGGAATTCTTCGCTAAGCTCCCGGAAGAAATGCTCATACTGGCTTTCGCCGGTACCCAGGATCAGCAGCTGGCATTTTTCCTCCCACAGAAGTCTGCGGGCAATGTAGCATAGCAGATCCAGGCCCCTATGCCCGGCAAGCCGGGTGACCATAACCATCAGCGGCGTGTCCGCATCCACCGGCAGACCTACCTCCTCCTGCAGCTTGGCCTTGCAAACGGCCTTGCCGTCACGGAAGGTGTCGGCGTTATAATGGGCAGGAAGGTTGGGGTCGGCTTCGGGATTGAAGGTACCACAGTCAATACCGTTGGTAATGCCGGTCAGCTTCCAGGCAGCATTGGCGATGACGCTGTCCAAACCGTGGGCGTAGTACGGATACATCAGCTCCCGGGAATAGGTCTGAGAAACGGTGGTCAGCATATGGCAGGTCTCAATAGCACCCTTCATCAGGTTGACAGAGTTATTCATATCAAGCCGATTGCGGAAATGCCAGGGCAGACCCAGCACATCATCGAAGAAATGACCGGGTGCCCAGCCCTGATACTCGATGTTGTGGATGGTATACATACACTTGGTGTAGGGGAAGCGCTGATGATAGATGGCGCTCAGGTAAGTCGGCACCAGGGCGGTCTGCCAATCGTTACACTGGATTACATCGGGATAGAACTCCAGGGCGTCCAGGGTGTCCAGGCACGCTTTGGAGAAAAAGGCATACCGCTCGCAATCGTCGCCGTCGCCGTAAATTGCGCCGGTGCGGTTGCCAAAGTAATAGTCATTGTCCACAAACAGCACGCGAACGCCATCGGTGCGGCCCATAAGCTCCATCACGCCGCAGTACTGTTCCCTCCAGCCAAGCTGGACATTGAAGTACTTAAGCTGCTTTACCTGCCAGTTGGGGTTATGCTTGATCTTGTTGTAGTAGGGCAGGATCAGCACAACCTCATTGCCGGGAATACGGGCCAGGGCAGAGGGCAGCGCCTCCATCACATCGCCCAAGCCGCCGGACTTGATATAGGGTGCGCCTTCGGAAGCCAAAATGGCAATTCTCATACGGTTTCTCCTCTTTTGACGATGATGGGATTGCTGGGCGTGCCGCAGAGCTTAGCACCGGGACGGACGGTAACATCTTTGTCCAAAATGACATATTTCAGTTCAGCGCCTTCGCCAACTACGGTATCGTTCATAACGATGCAATCTTCCACTTCCGCACCCTCGCAGATGGTAACATTACGGAAGAGAATGGAGTTCTCCGCTTCGCCTTCCAGGATGCAGCCGTCAGCCACCACGCAGTTTTCAACCTCGCAGTTCTCACCGTAGAAGCTGGGAACACGGTCGCGCACACGGGTAAAGACGGGGTGGTTATAGCCGAACATATCGTGGCGGATCTTCTTGTCAATCAGCGCCATACTGTTGCGGTAGTATTCTTCCACAGATTCGTTGTACATAGCGATACCGGGGAACTGATAGACATTGATGGTGGCGGCATTCTGCTGCCACAGACCCAGCACCAGGTCCCGGTCCATATGGAACAGGTTTCTTGCAATGTGCTCCTTGATCTGCTTGATCAGCCAGGTCTTGCTCAGCACGAAGATATCCATAGATGCCAAATAATCGGCAGGTGCGATATAGTCAACGGCAATGTCAGCCACTTCGCCCTTGTCATCCAGCTTCACAGCCAGGTCCAGCTGCTTCTTGCCGTTGGCAATGCCGGTCTTGGTAACAACGGTGATATCCTTGCCGCTTTCAATATGGCAGTTGATAACGTGCTTCAGGTCGATGTTGGAGATGATAGCAGAGTCGATAAGGACAACGTATTCCTCTCTGCTGTTTTCCAAAATGCCCATAACAGAGTGCAGGGCATCCAGCTTGCCGCGGTAGATATCGGTGGTAGACATGGAGAAGGGGGTCAGATACTCCAGACCGCCCTCTTCCAGCTCCAGACCCCACTCTTCACCGGCACCGATGTGATTCATCAGGGACTGGTAATTGTGGCGGGAGAAAATGCCGATGTGGCGGATGCCGGCAGCGGACATATTGCTCAGCGCAAAGTCCACCTGGCGGTATCGACCACCGAAGGGGAGGCTGGCCATAGTGCGCTTATCGGTCAGCGCACCCAAAGAAGCGTCATTTGTAAAAATAATACCCATTACGTTCATAACAGCTACCTCCTTACAGCATATCACCGGGCAGCAGCACGGTGTTGGCTTCTACGACGGCACCCTTGGAGGTGACGCTGATCTTCTTCTTTTCGCTGGGCTTAAATGCGCCGCCGACCACGGCATTCTTGCCGACCCGGCTATTTTCACCCAAAATGGCGTGACGGACAATGGCGCCGGGCTCGATAACAACACCGGGCATAACCACGCTGTCCTCAACCAGGGCATCCTCACCGATGGTGCAGCCAACGGAGATGACGCTGTGGCGGACGGTACCGTAGACCTCAGAGCCTTCTGCGATGAAGCAGTTGACAGTTCTTGCTTCCTCGTCGATGTAGGAGGAGGGCAGAGCGCTGTTACGGGCATAGATCTTGGTGTGCTCGTCGCCACGGATGTCAAACTCGGGATTCTTGCCCAGCAGCTCCATATTGGCTTCCCACAGGGAGTCGATGGTACCGACATCCTTCCAGTAGCCGTCGAAGATGTAAGCCATCATCTTGTGACCGGCACCCAGCAGGGTGGGGATGATGTTCTTGCCGAAGTCGTTGGAGGAGTTGGGGTCTTCTTCGTCGTTGATCAGAGCTTCCCGCAGGACGCTCCAATTGAAAACATAGATGCCCATAGAAGCGTTGGTGGACTTGGGCACCTTGGGCTTCTCTTCAAACTCGTAGATCGTGTTGTCGGGATTGGTGTTCAGGATGCCGAAGCGGGAGGCTTCCTCCAGCGGAACGGTACGCACAGCGATGGTGCACGAAGCGTTATTCTTCTCGTGATAAGCCACCATTGCTGCGTAGTCCATCTTGTAGATATGGTCGCCGGAAAGGACCACAACATACTCGGGGTCAAAACGGTCGATAAAGTCGATGTTCTGATAGATGGCATTTGCGGTACCCTTGTACCAGCCGCTCTTCTTGTCGTGGCGCTCATAAGGAGGCAGTACCTGGGCGCAGCTATGGGTCTTGTTTAAGCCCCAGGGCTGGCCGTTGCCGATGTATTCATTCAGCTCCAGGGGCTGATACTGGGTCAAAATGCCTACGGTATCAATGCCGGAGTTGACGCAGTTGGAAAGCGGAAAGTCGATAATGCGGTATTTGCCGCCAAAGGGTACGGCAGGCTTGGCGGTATTCTCCGTCAACACCTTCAGACGGCTGCCCTGGCCGCCGGCCAGCAGCATTGCGATGCAGCGTTTCTTCTGAAAGAACATAATGCTTACTCCTTACATAAAAGTTGGTTGCTGAGTATAACTATCCACCACTAGCATACCATATTTTTACTGTTTAAGAAAGGGAAAAAATGGCTAAAATATCTGTTAGCTTTTCGTCATTTTCTACAATAGAAGTCCAGGGGACGGGGAATTCGGTAGGCATTTCGACGATATTCGCCTGTTTTTGCAGCCAAATCACGTCCAAATTCTGCCCCATTTTATAGCCGCAATTGGGGAACGTGGCGAAAACCTCATAGCCCACCTTCTTGTGGAACTCCACAGAGCCGGTGTTGGTGCCGGTCACAACGGAGTAGATGGTGCGATAGCCCTGCTGCCAGAGAATGTGCTCCAGCACCGCATACAGCGCCTTGCCCACGCCTTTGCGCTGGGTTTCGGGGGCAAGATAAATGGATACCTCGCAGCACCAGCGGTAGCCGGGACGGGAAAAGGGCAGGCTGGCGTATGCGTAGCCCTTGACGCAGCCATTTTCCTCCCAAACCAGCCAGGGGAATTGCTTGGTATAGGTTACTACCCGGTCGGTGAAGGTTTCGACGGAAGGAACTTCGTATTCAAAGGAATTGGTGGTGGTCAGCACGTGGGGCGCGTAGATTTCAAGCATCGCCGGCACATCTGCCACAGTAGCCTTGCGGATCATAGCACTACCTCCAAAAGGTAAAATCACAATAAAACTATTCTACGTCAAGAAACCCTCATCGTCAAGGTTGACAAGTTGGAAAATCAGACGTAAAATAACTAAGATATGACATTAAAGGAGGGAACACCATGGAAACCGGTAATAGTGGCAATATACCTGGCCGAAGTAGAATGCGGGCCATGGTGGGCCTGTAATTGATTCAGTCGGTGTATTTGCCTTTTGTTTATTTCAAAAGAACAGGAGGAAATGCATCATGGCAGAAAAATTTGATATTGTGACCAAAGCACTCCAGAAAATGCTGGAGGAAAAGAAATATGCTGCGCTGCGGGATCTGCTGCTGGTGATGTATCCCAGCGATATTGCGGAGCTTTTCTACGATGTGGAGGAGGAGAAGATCCCCCTGCTGTTTCGGCTGCTGCCCAAGGAATTGGCGGCAGAGACCTTCGTGGAAATGGAGCCGGAGGCGCAGGAGCTGCTGATCCGCAGCTTCTCGGATAACGAGCTGAAAGAGATCGTGGACGAGCTGTATGTTGACGATGCGGCTGACCTGGTGGAGGAAATGCCCGCCAATGTGGTCAAGCGCATCCTGAAGCAGGCTGACCCGGAGATGCGCAAATCTATCAATCAGATCCTGCGCTACCCCGAAAATTCCGCCGGCTCGCTGATGACCACGGAGTATGTTTCCCTGCGGCCGGAAATGACCGTGGAGGAGGCGATCCTGCGGATCCGCCGCCAGGGCGTGGATAAGGAAACAATTTACACCTGCTATGTCACCGCTAAGGACAGAAAGCTGCTGGGCATCGTGACGGTCAAGGATCTTCTGCTGGCAGAAGATGACGAGATGAAGATCACGGATATTATGTCAACCAATACGATCTCCGTCAGCACCTTGACCGACCAGGAAGAAGTGGCCCGTATGCTGGCCAAGTATAATTTCCTGGCGCTGCCCGTTGTGGATGGCGAGGAAAGAATGGTGGGTATCATCACCTTCGACGACGCAATGGACGTCATCGAAGAAGAGACCACCGAGGATATGGAGATCATGGGCGGTATGCTGCCGTCTGAAAAGACCTATTTGCGCAGCACGGCCTTTGACCTATTTAAGAATCGTATTCCCTGGCTGATGCTTTTGATGGTTTCGGCTACCTTTACGGGACTGATCATCACCGCCTTTGAGGGCGCATTGGCTGCCCAGGTGGCGCTGACCGCCTTTATTCCTATGCTGATGGGTACCGGCGGTAACTCCGGCGCACAGTCCTCCGTTACGGTGATTCGTGCCCTGAGCCTGGACGAACTGCGATTTGCGGACATCGGCATCGTTATTTGGAAAGAGCTGCGCACCGCGATTTTGTGTGGCATTGCGCTGGCGGTGGTCTGCTTCGCCAAGATTTGGCTGGTGGATCATTTGATGATGGGCAATGCGGACATTACCCTGATGGTCAATGCGGTTGTGTGCCTGACGCTGGCGGCAACGGTGGTGCTGGCGAAGCTGGTAGGCTGCTGCCTGCCGATGATCGCAAAGATTATGCATTTGGACCCGGCGGTTATGGCAAGCCCCTTCATTTCCACCATCGTGGATGCCCTGTCATTGCTGGTCTATTTCCTGTTTGCAAAGACCCTTTTGGGGGTATAACGACAACTGCCCGTTCTCCGGAACGGGCAGTTTTTATGTGTGCATTTCTTGTGCACACTTGATTTTTATGAAGGGACACAGTATAATAATTGTTAATCAATGCTGTGCGTGTTGCTGCGGCCTTTCTATAGAGCAGCGGTAACGAGAAGTCCTTAGGAGGAGTAAATATGAAAATGCGTATTATTAGTTTGTTGCTGGTGCTGGCAATCTTTGTCAGCTTTATTCCAGCGACGCCTGTCAGCGCAGTAGATTTCGAGCCCACCGCTCCTGCTGCGCCCGCCGGTGCGATTCTGCAGGGTACTACCTACGAGGTTGTTTCTCCCACCAGAATCGAGACCCTCTTCGGTTACTACGAAGATGGCACCGGTGAAGACGAAGACACCTTTATGGATTGTCATGATGGCTACTGTGTAACCGACGGCTGGTTTGGCCGTGCCGGCTACTCCGAGTGCACGTCCGATGACGGCCTGATTGCCCTGGTTATGACCATTGACGAGGTTACTGCTATCGGTGGCATTGAGATCGTTTGCAATGATGCTGATCACAGCCCTGTAGATTTTGAGGTTCAGGCTCTGACGAATAACAACAAATGGGTTACTGCTGTTGATGTTAACGAAGGTATATTTACTTCCAATTTGACCAAGATGTTCACCTTCGACGCTATTGAAACTGATACCATCCGTATCCTGATCAACGAAGTCGCAGTTCACGGCAATATCTGCAAACTGAACGAAGTTACACTGTACCAGCTAGTCGCAGGAACCCCGAAATCCACGCTGGACCTGAGCAATCGTATTATCGAGACAGATGCCCATATTGCCAATCCTGCTAGCAACCTGGTCGATGGCGATAAGCAGAGCATATTCTTGGGCGCCGCTGCTGCCTTCAACCTGACTGAAAACGGACAGCCCACTGCTATTGACGGTTTTAATCTGTTTTTCTACCGAGGCAGACAGGCGTACCCTAGCAACATTAACATTTTGATTCAGAAGACTGAGGGCGGCGCGTACAAGTCCATCGGCACCTTTGCTACGAACTGGAGCGATGATTACCCTGTGGATTCTCTGTTTGTAGCCTTTGATCAGACCTATATGGCATATACTGTACGGATAATCTTTGATGAATATGCATATATCACCGAGTTCGAACTGTGGCAGTTCCGTAGTGGTGATTTCCCTGAAGAACCCACTACCCCTCCCACCAAGCCCACCGTGGCTCCCACCAAGCCCACCGTGGCTCCCACTACACCTACGCAGGCTCCCAGTCAGCCTAGTGATCATCCGTATCTTACTTACAAGATCACCGCAGGCAAGGCAACGATTACAGATTGCAAGACCTCTATCAGCGGCGACATTACAATCCCGGATGTGTTGGGTGGCTGCCCGGTAACGGCCATCGGCAGTTCTGCGTTCTATTATTGCAACGGAATTACCAGCATTACCATTCCGGAAGGTGTAACCAGCATTGAGCATAATGCGTTCTATGGTTGTGATAATCTTCAAACAGTATACTACCGAGGAGATACAACAGACAGAGCCAATTTAGTGATAGCTTCTTCTAATAATGGCGCCCTTACCTCCGCACAATGGTATTACAACGCTTGCATTGGCGATGCAAATCACACTTACACGGATGCCCGCGATACGAAATGTAATGAATGTGACTATATAAGAATTATCTATTACATAACCTTTGACTTAAACGGAGGCGAAGGTGCGATTGCGCCGTTGCCGAAAGAGCACGGAGTCACTGTTGTGCTGACAGGGAAACCTTCTCGTGAGGGCTATAATTTTGTGGGTTGGTCTACCACTAAAAATGGTGATGCTGATTATAATTCGTCTGCCACTTTTAGTGAAAATCGGTCAATAACCTTATATGCACAATGGAATTTGCGTTGCACAAACTGTTCGGGTGCTGGAAAATTAGAACAGCAAGTCAGTTGTGCTGGATGCGCTGGGAGCGGCTATAATACGAGTTATTGTTCGTCCTGCGGGGGTACTGGCAGACACACGCATACATCGTACGGCACTTGCGCCAAGTGCAGCGGTAGTGGACAGGTCCATACATATGCTATATGCACTCGCTGCAACGGAGGCAGGTGTTACTATTGTAATTACACTGGCTTATCAGTGAATGCATGGGTTTCCTGCGGCAATTGCGGAGGCGATGGACAATTATCATATACGTCGTCTTATGACTGCAGTTCTTGTGGAGGCGACGGCAGAGGAAGTACGACAACCTGTTCGAGGTGCAAGGGCTCTGGATCAATCAAGCAGAATACAACCTGTAAGACTTGCGGGGGGTCCGGAGAATATAAACGCACCTCATTGCCTGCGCCGAATGCTCCGGTTGTGGATAGTATGACTACTTCGTCTGTTATTCTGCAAGCGATTGAGAACGGTGAGTATAGTATAGATGGCGTTGTTTGGCAAGATAGCCCAATCTTTGAAAATTTAGAAACAGGAAGACAATATACTTTCTATCAAAGATATGGAAAAACGGATACGACTTTGGCGAGCGCTTCCGGTTTGGGACTAACCGTTTGGGTTTGCGGGCACTCCTATGATAACGCCTGTGATAAAACCTGTAATGTGTGCTCCGCAACACGCACAGTGCCTGATCATATCTATGACAATGCTTGCGACACTTCCTGCAATGTGTGTGGCGCTACCCGCACCACCACCCACCGCTACGGTACCGGCGTGGTTACAAAAAATGCCACCTGTAAAGAAACTGGCATCATAACCTACACCTGCAGCAAATGCGCAAGTAAGAAAACAGAGACGCTCTCCAAGCTGACAACCCATACCTGGGACAATTCCTGCGATACAAGCTGCAACATTTGCGGCAAAAACCGTTCCCCGATGCACAGGTACGCAAATACATATGATACCACCTGCGAACAGTGTTCTGCGATACGGCATCCCGATTTTCTTGAGTATAAGATTATCAAAGGTGGAGCGCAGATTTGGGATTGCCCCAACGCGGTTTACGGCAGTCTGACCATTCCCCAAAAATTGGACGGCTACCCGGTAACTGCGATTGCAGACGATGCGTTTAATAATTGCGAAGATTTGAGCGAGGTCATCATTCCTAATGGCGTTACCACGATTGGTGAAGATGCGTTTGCTGGTTGCAGAAGCCTTGTAACCGTCGTCATTCCTGCTAGTGTGACCGAAATTGTTGCGTGGGCATTCTACAATTGTGATAACTTGACGGATGTATATTATGGCGGCACCTTGGAGCAATGGAACAATATTGTTAGCGTTACCGGTAACAAGGACCTGACATCTGCCAATATTTATTTCGGATGCATAGGCAAGACATCGATCACCACCCAGCCCAAGACGGCGAAGGTCAAGGTCGGCGCTACCGCTAAGTTTACGGTCAAGGCATCCGGCGAGGGCTTGAAATATCAGTGGCAGTCCTCCACCAACGGCAAGACTTGGAAGAACTGTTCCTCCAGCACCGCTAAGAAGGCGACCTTTACCTTTACATCCAAAAGCAGCCACAGCAGCAATTATTACCGCTGTGTCATTACGGATTCCGATGGCAACAAGGTTTACACCGATGCTGTTCGTCTGTATGTTCTGAGCGTTACCACACAGCCCAAGACGCAGAAGGTAGAAGCAGGGGAAAAGGTCAAGTTCTCCGTCACCGCTACCGGCGCGGGCAAGACCTACCAGTGGCAGGTTTCCACCAACGGCAAGACCTGGAAGAACTGCTCCTCCAGCTCTGCAAAGAAGGCCACCTTTACCTTCACCGGCAAGACCAGCTACAGCAGCAATTACTACCGC
>JAZSCE010000075.1:0-2594 GCA_045602725.1 Faecousia sp.
ATACCCATTTGGGTATCGGCTTTTTTGCTTCCCACCAGCGGAGAATCGAAGATCATAAATCTGACAGTCCGGTGGATTGTCAGTCGCGACGGCTTGACGGAGCGAAACCTCTATTTTTGCCTCTGGCAAAAATGCAAACGAATTGACCGCGGGTCACCAGTTTGCGCATTTACGGAACTGGGTTCAAAAACAAAGAGGAAACGCTGACGATTTCATCGTTCATTATTTCGAATTCTTTTTAATAATCTTCAAACACTTTTGTAACCAAACTGAGGGACTGACTCCAAATATGTTTACGAAACACTTCCCCAGCCAAGCCCGGAGCTTCATAACAGGCGTCTGCCATGAGGCATCGAACCAATGAACCGAATATGTATTCTCTGTGACATTCACACGACGATCCGTTTTGCTGGGATTAAAATAGTCTTTTTCAAATACAGCTATTTCATTATTACAAAAGTACTGAGTTTTTCCATTTAGTATCAGTCCGTAGGGGATGAATGCATCCGTGTTAATCTGCGTGCATATTACCGGAAGCGGCGTGTCCTGCTTTTTGACTAATTCATCATAGGCATCCAACATTGTTTTGAGCACTGGATGTCCCTTTTCACCGCCGAAACCTAACCCCGAGTTAAGAGCGGTCTTGTATTCAAAACCAAAATAGCAACGATATTGCAGAAGCGGGTCCAAATTTTTGATAATTTCTACATCGGTATCCAGATAAATTCCGCCTCGTTCGTAGATTACTTTCAATCTTGCCAAATCTGAGACAAATGCGTATTTCTTCTTTTTGTACAACCAAGCAGTATACGGATGTGCGTCCAGGTCGAAATTACTCTCATTGATTTCGGTAATTTTATAGTCCGGACAATGTTTTTTCCAACTGGCAATACACCTTTTTACCGATTTGGGTAGTGGTTTTCCACCAAACCAGCAATAGTAAATATGTTTTGGAATCAATTCTGAGACCTCCTTGTCAGTAGTAATATATTCCGAATATTTGAGTAGTAGCATATCCACGTTTAAGACCTTGGATGCAAAATGCGATACTCCTTTGTGTTCAATGGTCAGTATTAATATACCTTTTCATCTATAAATCGTCAAGAGTGACTTGCTGGGCTATCTTTGGTGAAGCTACAAACGAATTGACCGCGGGTCACTCTTGTAAATCTTGAGTATATGCTGAATTCTGCAACACAATAAAACACCCCGGGGATGCTCCCCGGGGTGTTGTGCTTATAGAGGTGGTCGAATATATCGCTCGTGACTTCGTGGTGCTGGTCGGGCGTGAACGCCGGAAACCAAGCCCAGCATCGCATAGGTGGTAACAATGGAACTGCCGCCGTAGCTGAAAAGTGGTAGCGTCAGGCCGATAACCGGGGTGACGCCGATGCACATACCGACATTACTGATGACCTGGAAGATCATAGCGGTGGCAGCGCCAAAGCAGACCAGTCGGCGCATATAGTCCTTGCTGTGAATGCCGACCCAAATGCAACGAAGGATGATCAGCAGCAGTAGACCGATGACCAGCATACAGCCTACAAAGCCTAACTCTTCCCCAATAGAAGAGAAGATATAGTCCGTGTGCTGGGCGAACAGATTGCCGCCCTGGGTACGGTTGCCGTTGAACAGACCCTGGCCGGCAAAACCGCCGCCGGTAAGGGATTTCAAGCTTTGTGTAGTATGCCAGCCTTCGTCCAGACCCTCGGGGTCAATGGCGTTGGGCATAAAAACATACAAAATACGGTTTCTCTGCTCCTCAGAGAAAACATTATACAACAAGAAAGGTGCTGCGGTAGCAACGGCAGCAAAACCGGCTGCAATCCAACCCCAATGAATACCGCCGGCAATCACCATACCAACGAAGATCGCCGCAAAGATCAAAGAAACACCCAAGTCGGAAGAAATGAACCAGTTTCCCAGGAAAAAAACGACCAAATAAATGGTAACGTGGAGTACCGACGATGGCGCTGAGGCTCGGTTTTGGTGGGAAGCCATTATGGATGCGGTGATCAGGATGTACAGCATCTTACAAATTTCCGCAGGCTGAATGTTGAAGGGAATGATAGGCAGATCGATCCAGCTTCGGTTACCGGTGTTGTTGTCCGTACCGAAGGGGATCAGCGAAAGAAACAGCACGGCACTGAGGACAATCAATGCCCGCCGATGCTCGGAAAAGACATCGGTGTCGATACTGGACATAACGGCGTAAGCGCCAACGCCGATGAGCGTAGCCACGATCTGCAACACAATGTAACGGGTAGAGCTGCCGAATTTTGGGGCGTTGGTAACGCTGGCGATAATCAGACAACCGAAGGCGGAGGTAGCCAGGCACAGCATAAGCAGCAGCATATCGCCTTTACGGAAAAACTTTTTCAATTCTTGGATAAAATCACGCAAGCTATCCGCCTCCTTTCTCCCGTTTATTCTACCATTGATCGGCGTAAAAGTAAAGCAAGGAATTATTGGCAAAGGGTACAGAATTGCAAAAAGGCCCCCTCTGACGAGGGGGCTGGATTTTTGCGGAGCAAAAAGACTGGGGGAGAGAAAACTACCCCTCAGTCAAAAATCAAAGATTTTTGCCAGCTCCC
>JAZSCE010000076.1:0-94134 GCA_045602725.1 Faecousia sp.
CGAGGATACTGGCAATTGATAAATAACTAGGAGGACACGCTTATGTTCGGCACTCGTAAGCTGGGTAAGACCAGCACTCAGAGAAAAGCCCTGCTGCGTCAGCAGGTCACCGATTTGCTGGAGAACGGCAAGATGGAGACCACCTTCTACCGTGCTAAGGAAGTACAGCCTGTTGTTGAGAAGATGATCACCCTGGGCAAGAAGGGTGGCCTGTTCAACTACCGCAGAGCACTGGCTTTCATCACCAAGCAGAGTGTGGCAAACAAGCTGTTTAAGGAGATCGCTCCCAAGTATGCTGACCGTAACGGCGGCTACACCCGCGTGATCCGTACCGGCGCTCGCCGTGGCGATGCTGCCGAAATGGCTATCATCGAGCTGGTTTAAGCGAAAGCATTATGAATTAGAAATGCCTGCCCCATAATGCGGCCTTCATTTTTATTAAATTTGATTTCCCTCTGCATCGTAGAGGATAAGTGTGTTCCCAATTCCATCTTTAAATAAAAGAGGCACGATGGTAAGCTGACCGTCAAGAGATACGCGGTCTCTGTGGATTTCCTCATTCGATGATAAATCGTAGTATACAATATCAAAGGATTTGGCATTCTCCAGGAAATTTGCATGAATTAAGTAAGTCTGGCCGTCCTGTTCAAGATACCCCTTAGTACAGCCTGTATTGCTATGGCGGGCATGATCAAATCGAAGTTTCCCAAGCGTGTTCTTAAAAAGGTGGTATCCTTCATACTTATCGTTTTTGCTGATACAGATCACATAATCGCCAAATGTTTCCTCACGCAGGATCTCATAGGTGCTGTCTTGCTGTTTCAAAAGCGCTTCCCGCGCTTCCGGTGTATCGTAGTTCGGAATAAAAAGATAAACAACAATCAGGGCCAGCAATATAGTGGCAGCAATACAGATGATTGCCTTGCGGTAAGTTTTCATATAATCCCACCTTTCTTTGTTGTTAATTTTAATATAGCATATCGATGTGGATAACACAAGAAATTTGTTTTACGAATTTCAAAAAAAGGGATTGACAAATTTCGAACCCTATAGTATAATGGCAAAGCTGTCCGAAATGCTGCTATAGCTCAGCCGGTAGAGCGCATCCTTGGTAAGGATGAGGTCGCCAGTTCAAATCTGGCTAGCAGCTCCAAAAAGAGACCACCCGATTGGGTGGTGTCTTTTTTTGGCGTTGCTAACGGAACTGGCGAAGCCAGTTCAAATTTGGGGAGAGAGGGGAGCGCCGCCGGTGGCGGGAGAAGCGACCCGAACGAGTGGCAGCGGTCGGCGCGATGCAAGCCTGCTTCGATAGGCACAGCATCTGCCGGTACCGCAACAGGAGAGCAGCTCCCCAAAAATCAGTCATCTTATCCGGGATGGCTGATTTTTATTTGCCTTGTATCGGCGGAAAAGATATGCTATAATGAGAACAAGGTGGTGGCGGTATCTTAAAGATTATACCCATAGTATTATTTATGATACCTGAGTTAACATCTTGCCTATATGGAAGGCTTATGATAAAATAAACTCATTCTTCCCAAATTCGACATAGAAGGTGATACTCAGTGGAACTAAACGAGATTGCGCTGGTATGTGCGGCGCTGCTTCCTGCAATCGCTTTGTGCATTTATGTGTTCAGAAAGGACCGGGTGGAGAAAGAGCCCATCGGTCTGCTGCTGGGTCTGCTGGTGCTGGGCGCATTGAGCTGCTATCCCGCGGGTGAGATCGAAGGCATTGTTGGCGGCTGGATCCGGGATATCTTCAAGCCCTTTGGACGGGAGTCTGGCGGCGTTCTGTACTTAAGCGGCACAACATTCAAAATTTACAATGCTGTTAAGTATGTTTTTGGTGTGGCGCTGATAGAGGAGGGAATGAAATTCCTGATTCTGTATATGGTCACCAAGGACAATAAAAACTTTAACAGCCTGTTCGATGGCCTGATCTATGCGATATTTGTTTCTCTTGGCTTTGCAGCACTGGAAAATGTTTTCTATGTACTGCGCTATGGTTGGACAACTGCTTTTGCGCGTGCGTTCTTGTCCGTGCCGGGACACATGTTCTTCTCGGTGCTGATGGGCTACTACTACAGTATGTGGCATATGTACAAGATGGCGGCACGCCAGGAACGAAAGCTGAAAAAGCAGGGACTGATACCCAAAAATGCCAAAGAGTTTTCCGGTGTATCCAGTATGATTTGGGCATTGGTGCTACCGATCGCCGCACACGGCCTGTATGACTACTGCTGCACAATCGACTCTACGGCCGGTGATATTGCCCTGTATTTGTTGATGCTGTTCCTGTATTGGCATTGCTTCGAGCGAATCAGAAAAATGTCCAAGTACGATATGAAGGATTCCACCTTTTCCAACGCTTTGGTTTTGAAAAAGCATTCCTATCTGCTTGAAGTGATAAAGGAAGAGGAAAGACAGAGCGATCAGATTGCAGCAACAGAAGAATAAGCTTAAGCGCCCGTCTGATTGGATGGGCGCTTTTTTGGGTAATATGGGATCTGCAAAAGCCGAAATGTGAACAAAGTGTTGACATTACTATGCAGGAATGGTAAAATTAACACACCCAAATAATTGGAAAAAACATAGAAAGAGGAGCGTATTATGGCACAGAATCTTAACTATACATCCTGCCCCAGATGCAGAATGGGCTATCTGCAGGCAATCGGCGAAAGAACTGGCGGCTTTAGCGGTGGCAAGGCTGTCCTGGGTGCAATCATTGCCGGTCCTATCGGCCTGGCTGCTGGCGCATTGGGCAAGAAGAAGGTTACCTATGCCTGCAACCGTTGTGGTTACACCGTCGAGAAATAATTAGCCCGGAATCGCTGGAGGAATTGTAATGAAAAATTGTACTGGCTGCGGCAAAGAGATGCCGGATGATGCCATTGTTTGTTCCAATTGCGGTCGCGCGGACAATAATTATGCGAAGGCAGCTATGAATCAGGCGAAGCCTGCTAACGACCAGGTAAAACCTACAAATGACCAGATAAAGCCGGTTAATAGCCCGGCAAAACCGGTCAGCGAACCGGTAAGACCGGCCAATGATCCGGTAAGACCGGCACAGGTTGTTGCTGATTGCAGCGGCCTGATCAACACGTTGGCGCAAAGACTGAATACCAACGGAATTATTTGGTTGGTGATTGGTATTCTGCAGATCATTGGTGGTCTGGCATACAACTGGACTTGGTTGATTGTTGGCGTTTTGAATATCATTTCTTCTGTGCAGGATATGAATTACAGCAAAGCGCTGCCCAATAATCCCAAGGGTGTTGTTGCAAAATTTGAGCCCCTGGTCGGCCCGATTATTACCTTGGCTTACAATTTGGTCATTGGCGGTATCATCGGCGTGATTGGTTCCATTTATTATTTCGTTGCGATTCGCAATTACGTTATGGAAAACAAGCAGGCCTTTGCAAGTTTGGATCAATAATAGGAAGCAGCCATCCCGGTTGGATGGCTGCTTTTATTATTTGCCCGAATTGACATTGTTTCCCAATCGTGTTAAAATACCCGCGAGGTGATTATTATGCGCAATATTGCGGATGTTGACGTTAATTTTAAGACAGCGACCACCATTGACAAGGATGACATAGTATTCTATGACATCGAAAATGAGCCCTTTAAGATATACGGCGTTTTCCACGAGAACGGCCGTTACCGCAGAATGCCTGAGGCGGCTGCCAAGGGTGTCAGTGATGCGCTGGATTTCCTGCATTCCCAGACCTCCGGCGGCAGAGTTCGATTCAAGACCGACAGCCCCTACATCGCCATTCACGCTGAAATGCCCTACATCGGCAAGATGCCCCATTTTGCCCTGACCGGCTCTGCGGGTTTTGACATTTACGTCCGTAAAAATGGCGTGGAAACATACGAGAAGACCCTGGTTCCGCCTTATGAAATCTCCGATGGCTATGAATCTGTTCAGGATCTTCGCACCTGCGAGATGCGTGAGATCACCATCAATTTCCCACTGTACAGCGATGTTGGCAAGCTCTATATTGGCCTTAGTGACAAGGCGCAGCTTCTGCCTGCAGATGACTATACATACACAAAACCCATCGTTTATTACGGCAACTCCTTAACCCAGGGAGGTTGTGCTTCCCGCCCCGGAAATGCCTATCCCAACCGCATCTCCCGCAGGTTTGATGCGGACTTTATCAACCTGGGCTTTTCCGGCAGCGGCAGAGGTGAGCAGGCCATTGCTGACTACCTCGCAGCGATGGATATGAGCATTTTTGTCTGCGATTACGACCACAATGCGCCGGATATTGATCATCTTCGCAATACCCACGAGAACCTCTATAAGACAGTACGGGCGGCGCAGCCTGAGCTGCCCATTATCCTGATTACTTCTATGTCTCACCCCCATTGCACAGATGACAAAAAGGGTAGGCGGGATGTCATTTATCAGACCTATCAGAACGCCATCGCTGCCGGCGATAAGAATGTCTACTTCATTGACGGCTTTGATGTGATGGCGGAGTTCGGCTATGATCCTATGGTCGATGGCGCTCACGGCAGCGATTGGGGTTTCTATATTATGGCAAAATACATCGGAGATGTGATCGAGCCGCTGCTGAAATAAATTGAAAACCGGCGTCAATCGACGCCGGTTTTTTCTGCCCAGTCGGGCGTAGCTTCAAATGTGAGGGCTTTTCCCTTGAAAGGGAAGGTAAGTTTACAGGAGAATAAATAGGGGGCGCTGAAGCCGTCACGGGCGCCATATTTGTGGTCACCCAGCAAGGGGAAACCCCGGCTGGCAAACTGCACCCGGATTTGGTGGCTGCGGCCGGTGTGCAGACGGATACGCACAAGTGAATTTTCGCCTTGATGGAGGGTTTTATATTCCAGCCGGGCCTTTTTGACACCTTTTCGCTCCCGCTTGACCACGAATACCTTGTTCTTGCTGCTATCCTTCCACAGGAGATCCTCCAGCAGTCCTGAGTCCGGCGGTGCGCCGTGGACAAGGGCTAGATACTCCTTCACCATTTCGCCGCTCTGAATGGCACGAGAGAGCTCTGCAGCGGCTGCTTTGCTCCTGGTGTAGACCATTACACCGCCCACATTCATATCCAAACGGTGAATTGTGAAAAATTCACCGCCCAATGCTTCTCTTAATGCAGCCGGCACATCCGCCTCCGAATTAAGGCCAACGGGCTTCACACAGACCGCCAAATCTGCGTCAGAATACAGAATCTCCATAGCGCACCTCCTAGCAGAACTATTATAGCATACAATGCAAGAATTTCAATCGTTGCGCTTGCAACTTGTGTCAAAATGTGTATAATAAAAACAAAGACAGGAGGAACGTGTATGAAGGCCAAAGATTTCGAGAAGAAAAGTCCGCTTTTGATCTTTCTCGGTTATTTTAAGAATCACAAAAAGCTCTTTGCGATCGACATTTTATGCGCAATGGGCATTGCCGGCATTGATCTGGCATTTCCGCTGATAACACGCAGCGCTCTGTACGATATGCTGCCCAACCAAATGTACAAGACGTTCTTTGTCATTATGGTGACGGTGCTGCTATGCTATGTGCTGCGCAGCTTGCTGAATTTTGTCGTTGCATATTTCGGCCACATTTTCGGCGTACGGGTGGAGGCGGATATCCGTAAGGATCTGTTTGCCCATATGCAGGAGATGAGCTTTGATTTTTACGATCAAAACCGTACCGGCCAGCTGATGAGCCGATTGACCTCGGATCTGTTTGAGCTGACAGAGCTGGCCCACCACGGTCCGGAGGATCTGCTGACCTCGGTGCTGACCATTATCGGCGCACTGGTGGTAATGGTCAGCGTTCGCTGGGAGCTGGCATTGATCGTCGGTTTGACGATCCCTGTATTCCTGACGGTTGTTATGATGATGCGCCGCAGCATGGGAAAGGCATCCCGCATCGCCAAGGAAAAGACCGGCTATATCAACCAGGAGATCGAATCCAGCCTCAGCGGTTTCCGCACCGCCAAGGCCTTTGCCAATGAGCCGGTGGAGAATGCCCGATTCAATGCGGCAAACGATCAGTTTAAGACTGCTAAGAAGGGCTTTTATAAGGCGATGGGCCGCTTCCACAGCTCCATTGAGTTCTTCCTGTGCAGCCTGAATGTAATCGTCATTGGCGTAGGTGGTTTCTTCGTGATGCGCGGCGATATGGATTATCGTGATTTGCTGACCTTTACGCTGTACATTTCCTCTTTTGTGGGCCCGATGCGAAAGCTCTCCGGCTTTTCCGAAATGTTTGCCAACGGCTTTGCTGGCCTGAATCGCTTTGTAACGATTATGCGCACCAAGCCCACGCTGCAAGACCCGGAAAATGCGCCGGATCTAAGTGATGTCAAGGGCGATATCAAGGTGGAGAATGTGTCCTTTGCGTATGATGGCGAGCTGGATGTTCTGCGAGATGTGAGTTTGCATATCCAGCCCGGTGAAACGGTTGCAATTGTCGGCCCCTCCGGTGGCGGCAAGACTACGCTGTGCCAACTGATTCCCAGATTTTACGATGTGTCAAGCGGCAGCATTTCCATTGATGGAATGGATGTCCGCTCTGTTACCCAGCGGTCCATCCACAAGAATATTGGTATCGTGCAGCAGGATGTGTTCCTCTTTGCGGATACGATTTTCGAGAATATCCGCTACGGCAAGCCCGATGCTACCATGGAAGAGGTCATTGAGGCGGCCAAGAAGGGCGAGATCTATGACGATATTATGGCAATGCCCAACGGCTTCGACACCTATGTGGGCGAGCGTGGTACACTTCTGTCCGGTGGACAGAAGCAGCGTGTGGCTATTGCCCGGGTGTTCCTGATAAATCCGCCCATCCTGATCCTGGACGAAGCAACTTCGGCACTGGACTCTATGACGGAAGCCAAGATCCAAAAGGCATTCGATGCCCTGGCTGTGGGCAGAACTACGCTGATCATTGCCCACCGGCTGTCTACCATTCGCAATGCCGGCCGGATCATTTCCATTGCTGACGGCGTGATTACCGAAAGCGGCACCCACGATGAGCTGGTGAATGCCGGTGGCGTGTACGCCAACCTCTACAACACTCAGAACGCACAGAATTGGAGATAAAACAATAAACCGCCTGCCGATTGGCAGGCGGTTCTTTTTACATTTTTTCCGGAGCAGAGAAGCCCAGGATGTGGATGCATTCTTCGAGAATGCGCTTGGCAAGACCAATCAGGGCGATGTAACCATTCTTCAGGGTTTGGTCTTCCTCGCCGAGGATGCGGGTCTCGTGGTAGAACTTATTGACGCAGCCGGCCAAATCATAGATGTAGGCACAGATTTGGTTGGGGGAGGAGGTGTTCAGCGCTGCCTCCAGGGTGGGGCCCAGCCGGGTGATGCTCAGCATCAGATCCTTGGCAGAAGCATTGGCAGCAGGCTGGATGGGAAGCTGCTCCCAGGCGCCAAACTTGGCAAGAATGCTCTTGATCCGCACGATGGTATAGAGGATATAGGGGCCGGTGTTGCCCTCAAATGCGGCAAAACGCTCCAGGTCAAAGTTGTAGTCCTTGGTGGGTTGATTGCTCAGGTCGCCATATTTCAGGGCGGCCAAGGCAATCTTAGCGGTGGTCTCCTCCACCTCGTCATCGCTGACGATCTTATTCTCCACAACCTTGCTGCGGACAAAGTCGGTCATATCAGCGATCAGCCGCTCCAGTCGAAGAACGCCGCCGTCACGGGTCTTAAAGGGCTTGCCGTCCTTGCCGTTCATCGTGCCGTGACCGACGTGATCCAACTGGGTTTCGGGCTTGACAATGCCGCCCTTCTTGGCAGCGCGGAATACCTGCTCAAAGTGCAGATTCTGCCGCTTGTCGGTGACGTAGAGCATCTTATCCGGTGCCCAATCCTGCATACGCTGCACCATAGTTGCCAGATCTGTGGTGGCATAGATGGCAGCGCCGTCGGACTTGACCAGGATGCAGGGGGGGACTTCCTTCTTATCGCCCTCTTCAGCAACGGGGAACACCAGCGCACCTTCGCTCATTACAGCGTGGCCTTCGTCCTTCAACCGCTGGATCATAGCGGGAATATAGGGATCTGCATCGCTTTCGCCCAGCCACTTTTCAAAGTGGACATCCAAAAGATCATAAATACGGTGCAGGTCTTCCAAAGACACACGCATAATGTGCTTCCAAATTGCCCGGTAGCCGGGGTGACCCTGCTGCAGCTCATAGGTTGCGATGTGGGCCTTCTCGGCGAATTCGGGATTGTCCTTCTTCTTGGCGGAAGCGGTGGGGTAGATTTCCTCCAGCTCGGAGAGCGTGAAGGGAGCTTCGACGGGATATTCGCCGGTAAAATCGGGATCAAAGTAGGGAAGATCAGGCTGCCGCTCGTGAAGCTCAGCCACGATCAGGCCCATCTGCAGGCCCCAGTCGCCCAGGTGCACATCGCCGATGGTGTCGTAGCCCATAAACTTATGCAGCCGCTTCAGTGCTTCGCCAATGATTGCAGGACGCAGGTGACCGATGTGCAGGGGCTTTGCCACATTTGCGCCGCCGTAGTCGATAACTGCGGTCTTACCGGCGCCAATCTTCTCGACACCGAAATCTTCCGCAAGGCGCATTTCCTCCAAATATCTTTGCAGGAAGCTGCCGGAAAGCTTCAGGTTGATGAAGCCGGGCATAACAGCTTCTACCATATCGTAGTCGTTGGCGTCCAGCTTGGCAACTACGGCATTGGCAATTTGGATGGGTGCGCACTTGTACTGCTTGGCGGCAGCCAGTGCGCCGTTGCACTGATATTCACACAGGTCAGGACGGTTGGATACGGTTACAATACCATAAGCGGCATCGTAGCCTGCTTCAATGAAGGCCTGCTGCATATTGGCGGTAATGATGTCTAAGATTCTTTTCATTCTTAGTTTCCTTTCTGCTGACTCAGCCACTCCAAATACTCATCATAAGTGCCGTAGCGGTCAACGATGGTGCCGTCGGGCTGGAAGGCGATCACGCGGTTACAGGTGGATTGCAGCATTTCGTGGTCGTGGCTGGCCAGCAACACAACACCGGTGAAAGCCTCAAGACCTTTATTAACAGCCTGGATGGACTCCATATCCAAATGGTTAGTTGGCTGATCCAGCAGCACCACATTGGCGCCGGAGAGCATCATCTTCGACAGCATACAGCGGACCTTTTCGCCGCCGGACAGCACGTTGACACTCTTGAAAACATCTTCATTGGAAAATAGCATACGACCCAGGAAGCCACGCAGATACACATCGTCCTTCTTGGCGGAGAATTCCCGGAGCCAGTCAACAAGCTGGCTTGTATTGCCCTCAAAGTAGGAGGAGTTGTCCTTGGGCAGATAGCTGCGCACGGTGGAAACGCCCCACTTGACGGAGCCTTCGTCCGGCTCAAGCTCTCCCATCAGGATCTGCATCAAAGCCGTCTGTGCCTTTTCATTTTCGCCGACAAAGGCAATCTTGTCATTGCGGCCGACGGAGAAATAGACATTGTCCAGCAGCCGCTCACCGTCAATGGTGATCGATACATCCTTAACGGTGAGAATATCCTTGCCCAGCTCACGCTCCGGCATAAAGCCAACAAAGGGATAGCGGCGGGTAGAGCAGGGCATTTCTTCAACGGTCAGCTTGTCCAGCAGCTTGCGGCGGGCAGTCGCCTGCTTGGCCTTGGACTTGTTGGCGGAAAAGCGCTGGATGAACAGCTGCAGCTCTTCAATCTTCTCCTGATTCCGCTTATTTTTGTTGCGGATCATTGCCTGGACCAACTGAGAGGATTCGTACCAGAAATCATAGTTGCCCACGTACATCTTGATCTTGCCGTAGTCGATATCCACCGTGTGGGTGCAGACGGTATTGAGGAAATGACGGTCGTGGGAAACGGCGATGACCATACCGGGGAAGTCCAGCAGAAAATCCTCCAGCCAGTTGATGGCCTCAATATCCAGGTTGTTGGTGGGCTCGTCCAGCATAACGATGTCGGGGTTGCCAAACAGCGCCTGGGCCAGCAGAATTTTCACCTTCAGACGGGGGTCAATGGTGGCCATAATGTCGTAGTGCAGGTCGGTGCCGATGCCCAGACCCTGCAGCAGACGGGATGCGTCGGATTCTGCCTCCCAACCGCCCATTTCTGCAAATTCCGCTTCCAGTTCAGCAGCACGGATGCCGTCCTCATCGGAAAAGTCCGGCTTCTCGTAAATGGCATCCTTTTCCTTCATCACATCGTAAAGATGCTGATTGCCCATAATGACGGTGTCCATAACGGAATATTCGTCATAGGCGTTCTGATTCTGCTTCAGAACGGAAACACGCTTGTCGGGGTCAATGCTGATTGAGCCCGTGGTGGAATCCAGCTCGCCGGTGAGCAGGCGCAGGAAGGTGGATTTGCAGGCCCCGTTAGCGCCAATGATGCCGTAGCAGTTGCCCGGCAAAAACTGTAGGTCAACATGCTGGAACAGCCATTGACCGCCAAATTGCATACCTAAATTGTTGACAGTGATCATTTCTTACTCCTTCTTTTTGCTCATAATCATTCATCCTACATCATACCACAAAATTGCAAAAAAAGGAAGCACTTTTTTGCAAAAGGCAGAAAAACCGCCTCCCAAACAGGAGGCGGTGGGTTTTATTAGATTTTGCCTTGCAAAACCAGCAGAAGCAGAATGCAGGTGATCAGCAGGATGCCGGCAAAGATGTAAAGACCGATTTTGGATTTGCCGCCGGAAGCAGACTTGCGTTCCACAAGACCGGTGCGCCGCAGGGCGGTGACCAGTGGCTTATACAGCAGCAGCGTCAGCGAGCTGTTGAATGCTGCCTTAAGGGCATTGAAGGGAAGAAAAATGGGGATCAGCATCCCGGCAATATCGGACCGGGAAGTGCCGGTCATATACAGCGGGGTGATCAGGTAGTTCCACAGCAGCATAGTTGCAACAACGGCAACAGAGCCTACCGCCAAACCAATCACAGCGCCGCTGAGGTTACGCCGCTTCTTATAGATTAGCGCAGCAGTAACGGCGAAGCTGCAGGAAGAGAGCAGGTTCATCAGGCAGCCGATGGGTCCGGTAGTGCTGAAGGTTACCATTTCCACCAGGGAGACCACCAGGGAAGTAATGAACGCTGACATCGGGCCCAGCAGGAAGCCGCCGATTACCAAAATGACATCCTTCGGCTCGAAGCTTAAAAAGCCAAACACCGGGATCCGAATGAAGAAAGCCAGCAAATATGCCACAGCTGCCATCATTGCGATCAATACCATTTTCTTCACATTGGGTTTCATATCATTCACCTCACAAAAAATGCCCCGAGTATACACTCAGGGCATAAAATATCTGCGTAAAACGCTTCTTCCATCCAGACTTTACTGTCGGTATCGGAATCACACCGATTCTGCGCCGAAGCGCTCGCGGACTTTACCGCCGGTCGGGAATTTCACCCTGCCCTGAAGCTGTATTCGATTAGCTCCAGTATAGCACTGCTGTAACGCCTTGTCAAGCGTTGCTTTGTGTGATATGATTATTCCGTAACGCCTGTAGGGCTGGTGGCGGTGGGCTCTGTGGCGCTGGCTGTCGGCGCTGTGGGCAAGGCAGCCTGATCCGGCTTTTTGAAGCCGTGGATGTGACCCTTTGCTGCGGTATCCGTCACATCGCCACCGATGACCTGATTTTTGTAGATCAGCAGCGTTGCGTACACCGGCTCAATGGCACCGGGGTAGTTGTTGATCTTATAGACGTAGCGCATAACGGTCTTTCCTGCGTACTGGCTCAGGTCATAGCCCTGCTGCTTCTGCATTGCGTTATAGCGGTCAAAGACCTCGCTGGACTTTTCCGGGATACGCACCTGGCTGCTCTCCACGGGGGATGTGGTCACATCCCAGCCGAAGCCCTTTAAGAATTCCACCCGGGCATCGTTGTTGGATACATTGGTGGTGGCGGTAGGGGAAGCATCCCGTCCACCGCCCAGCAGCATAACCAGCGCAGCAATGGCCACTACGACAGCGGCAAAAATAATGGCGATCTTTTTCTTATCGACCTTTGCGGTCATTACCAGCATATAAAATCCCTCCAATTTTGAATTTGCATTAAACCCTATTCACGGTTGGACGAGGTTAGAACGGAGGAAGCATGGAACGGTTGGACAAATTTCTGGTAGAGTGCGGCGTTGGCAGCCGCAGCCAGGTGAAGAGTATCCTGAAATCCGGTGCCGTTACGGTGAATGGTGTCCCTCAAAAGGATGGCGCATTGAAAATTGATCCCAACACCCAGGAAATTTTGTATGCCGGGCAGGTGCTGAAGGGCAAACGCAGAGTGGTGGCGATGCTCCATAAGCCTGCCGGCTTTGTTACGGCTACCGAGGATAAGCAGGAGCGGACGGTGATGGAGCTGCTGCCGCAGGATTTGTTGCGGCAGGATGTAAAGCCGGTTGGCCGGCTGGACAAGGAAACGGAAGGCCTGCTACTGTTTACCAATGATGGCGATTTGCTGCACCGGCTGATCTCTCCGAAAAAGGAAGTGGCAAAAGTCTACTATGCCCGTCACGAAGGTCGGGCAACGGATGAAGATGTGCAAGCCTTTGCGGACGGCCTTACCCTGCGTGACGGAACTGTGTGTCTCAGCGCCAGGCTGGAGCCCATAGGAGAAGGGGAGAGCCGCATCACAGTTTGCGAGGGAAAATACCACCAGGTTCGCCGGATGATGGCATCCCGGGGAATGACGGTTTTGTATCTGAAGCGTGAGCAGGAAGGCTGCTTGGGCTTAGGCGATCTTGGGCTGGGAGAAGTCCGGGAATTGACGGATCAGGAGGTTGCAGAGCTGGAAAAAGATTGCCGTTAAAATGACGGTGATTCAGGGCGCCGCATTGCGGCGCCCTGTCATTTTTAGGGAATAATACATAAAAACAGTATACGATTTTGCAATAATATGTCAAAAGGTACTTGCAATATGCGCAAAAAGGGTGTATACTAATCGTGCAATTTTGTGAAAACCGTGTTTGTGCATAATTATAGGGAGGTTTGTAAAATGTCTAACAGCGTTTTTCAAGGTGTCATTTCCCAATTGAAAGAAATCTCTGAGCGTACCTTCGGTGTCATCGATACCGATGGCTATGTCATTTCCTGCACTGATGCAGCACTGCTGGGTGAGCGTTGGCAGGATGCGGCTGTGAAGGCTGCCAATTGCTATGAAGGTGTTGTGACTTTTAATCAAAAAACATTCAAGCCCATTTTTGGCAATAACAATGCGCTGGACTATGCTGTATTCTGCACCGGCGATGACGAAAGCGCCAAGCTGTCCTGCCAAATGGCGTACATTGCCCTGAATGATGCAAAGACCTTCTACGAAGAGAAGCACGATCGCAGCACCTTCGTGAAGAACATCATTATGGACAACATTCTGCCCGGCGATATTTACATCCGTGCCAAGGAACTGCATTTTGCTACCGAGGCCCGCAGAGCCGTATTCCTGGTGCGTCAGCTGGGTCACGGTGATGTGGCTACAGTTGATGTAATCTCCGGCCTGTTCCAGGATAAGATGCAGGATTTCGTCCTGAGCATCAATGAGACCGATGTTGCCGTTATCAAGCAGATCGGCAACAATACCACCGCAGCAGAGCTGGAGCAGATTGCTCAGAATATCGCTGACACGCTGAAGAACGAGCTGTTCGTTAAGTCTGTCATCGGCATCGGTACTGTGGCGGAGCATCTGCGTAATCTGGCTGACTCCTACAAAGAAGCGCAGACCGCCATTGATGTGGGCAAGGTGTTCGATACCGAGCGCAGCATCATCAACTATGAGAACCTGGGTATCGGCCGGCTGATCTATCAGCTGCCCACCACCCTTTGCGACATTTTCCTGGACGAAGTGTTCAAGAAGAATTCCATTGACTCCCTGGATCAGGAAACGCTGTTCACCATCAACAAATTCTTTGAGAACAACCTGAATGTTTCCGAAACCTCCCGCAAGCTGTTTGTACACCGCAATACCTTGGTCTACCGCTTGGAGAAGATCAAGAAGCTGACCGGATTGGATCTGCGTGAATTCGATCACGCCATCGTATTTAAGGTGGCACTGATGGTCCGCAAATACCTGTCTTCCCGGGACGCTCGCTGATGTTTATTTAGCAGGGCTGCAGTTCATTGCAGCCCTGTTTTTTCGCTGTAAAATTTTGCCGGTATATTGACACAAATGTTACAATATGTTACAATTTTACCATACTGATTTTGGAGCTGTTCAATATGATTGAATTTACCAATGTTACAATGTCGTACTCCGTCGGCACCAAGGCGCTCAAGGGCGTTTCTATGCAGATCGAGGACGGCGAATTTGCATTTTTAGTAGGACCTTCCGGCTCCGGTAAGTCCACGATTATCAAGCTGATCACCGGCGAGCTGAAGCCCACTTCCGGCACAGTTCACGTTAACGGTTATTCCTTAGAGCGTATTCGCAAGCGTGAGATTCCCTATATGCGCCGTACCGTCGGCGTTGTGTTCCAGGATTTCCGCCTGATTGAAAATAAGACGGTGTATGACAATGTGGCATTTGCTATGCGGGTCATCGGCGCAAGAGAGCGGGAGATCCGGGAGCGTGTGCCCTATGTGCTGGATTTGGTCGGCCTGGAAACCAAGAGCCGCCGCCATCCCGGCGAATTGTCCGGCGGTGAGCAGCAGCGTCTGGCCATTGCCCGGGCGCTGGTGAACAACCCCTCCACCATCATTGCCGATGAACCTACCGGCAACCTGGACCCTGCAAGAAGCCTGGAAATTATGAGCCTGCTGCAGGAAATCAATAATTTGGGCACCACAATGCTGGTGGTTACCCACGAGCACGATTTGGTAGAGCGCTTCCCCAAGCGAGTAATTGTAATCGACAACGGTTTGGTTGTCAGCGACGGAATGGACGGGTATTATCGTTATGAAGACCAGTAATTTGGGATATTTGATCAAAGAGGGCATCCGGGGCATTTTCCTGCACGGTTTTATGTCCTTTGCGGCAGTGATCGTTACGATTGCCTGCCTTTTGATTGTGGGCAGTTTTTCCTGCCTGGCATATAACTTCAATGTCATCGTTGAAGACCTGAATAAGACCAATGAAGTTATGGTCTATGTGGACGAGACACTGTCCGATGCCCAGGCCCGGAGCGTGGGTACCCGACTCAATCAGGTAGAGAATATTTACAATGCCCAATTCGTTTCCCGGGAAGAAGCGCTGAAGAATTTTATTGCTGACCACGAGGGCGACGAAGCATTCGTTGGCGTGGATGCCAAGGATCTGCGTCACCGCTATGTGGTGACCTTGGAGGACAACAACCTGATCCACGAGACCGTTGACAATATCAGGGGAGTGGAAGGCGTTGCCGCTGTTAAGGCGAATTTTGAGCTGGCAGAGGGCTTCTCTGCGCTGCAGAAAGTGTTGCACGTTGCATCTGTTGTGGTAGTGATCGTTTTGCTGATGGTCAGCTTGCTGATCATTTCCAACACCGTCAAGCTGGCAATGTATGACCGCCGGGATGAGATCGCCATTATGAAGATGGTGGGTGCTACCAACGGTTTTATCCGCCTGCCCTTCGTGGTGGAAGGCTTCACGCTGGGTATGGTGTCGGCGGCGGTGTCCTTCGGTCTGATGTGGCTGCTGTATGACTGGGTGGTTGTGCAGTTGGATTCTGTCAGCACGCTGAAGCTGCTGTTTAATTTCGTTCCCTTTACGGAGCTGCTGGTGCCGACGGTCATCACATTTGTCACCTTTGGCTTTGTGGTAGGTATTAGTGGCAGCTGGACGTCCATCCGTAAGTTTATGGATGTATAAGGAGCTAATATGACGAAAATACGAATGAGATTATCTGTGATCGCTCTGGTGCTTGTGCTGGGTCTTGTCCTGGGTATTGCCTCGGATTTCTTGCCCACCAATGCCAAAGCCGCCTCCTCCAGCGCCATTAAGGAGCAGATTGAGGAGCTGGAAAAAGAGCAGGCAGCGCTGGAAGATAAGTTGGACGATCTGCGGGGTCAGCAGGATGAGAACGCCAGCGAGATCAAAGAGATGATGGATCAGAAGAATCTGATCGATCAGCAGGTTGGCCTTCTGTATACCCAAATCAGCAATATTAACGAGCAGATCTCTGCTTACAGCGTGCTGATCGCTGACAAGCAGGCAGAGCTGGACGATGCCGAAAAGCGCCTGAAAGAGCTGAATGAAAAGCATAAAGAGCGCATCCGTGCTATGGAAGAGAATGGTGAGCTGTCTTACTGGTCGGTGCTGTTTGAAGCCAATAGCTTCTCCGATTTCCTGGACCGGCTAACGATGATGGAAGAGATCGCCGCCGCTGACAGCCGCCGCCTGAAGGAGATTCGGGAAGCGGCCGAGGAAGTGGCAGAGGCCAAGACCGTGCTGCTGGCAGAGCGTGATGAGCTGAAGAAAGCCAAGGACAAGCTGGCCGATGCCCAGGCCGAGCTGGAAAAGAAGGCGGCAGAAGCCCAGCGTCTGCTGGATGAGCTGATTGCAAAGGGCAAAGAGTTCGATGCCCTGATGGAAGAGCTGGAAGAGGAGCAGGAAGCCAACGCTGACAAGCTGGCCGATAAGAAGGTCGAGTACGACGAAGCAAAGTATCGGGAGCATATGGCAACGGCACCGAAGCCCACCAAGCCTGCCGGCAACGGCAACGGCGGCACGCCTACGAAGGACGAGTTGGGTAAAACGTGGGTCATTCCTTGTGACTACACCATGGTTACCAGCGCCTTCGGTTGGCGCATCCACCCCATTTCCGGCCTTGAAAAGTTCCATAACGGTGTTGATCTGTGGTGTTCCGGCATTTACGGCAAGCCCATCTATGCCACCCGTGAGGGCGTTGTGTCCTACACCGGCTGGTATGGCTCCGGCGGTTGGACGGTTATGATTGACCACCTGGATGGCTTTAAGTCCATTTATATGCATATGACCAACTACATCGTTGCGGAAGGCGATTTCGTAATGGCCGGTCAGGTCATCGGTTACGTCGGTTCTACCGGCGGCTCTACCGGACCGCACCTGCATTTCGAGGTTCGCTACAACGGCGCAGCGGTCAACCCAATGAATTACATCGGATAATCGCGATTTCCCACAGCCCTAACCCGGGCTGTGGGAAGCTTTTTCCGCAAAAAGTTCCCAAAACACCTTGACGGACCGGAAGAAATCCACTATAATGGAAAAGCTAATTTGAAAGATTAATCTCAGAAAGGATTTTTGATATGGCAAAGGAATATAAGATTACCAGCCTGCGCCTTGCAGATCTGGAAAAGGAACTGAATTATCTGAAGACCACCCGTGAGCGTGAGATCGCTGCAATGATCGCAGAAGCCCGCTCCTACGGCGACTTGTCCGAAAACTCTGAGTACGATGCTGCCAAGAACGAGCAGGCGAAGCTGTATGGCCGTATTGCTGAGATCGAAGAGATCCTGTCCCACGCTGTTATCATCGAGGATGAGAACGAAGCCACTGGTCGTGTTGGCCTGGGCTGCACAGTTGTGGTTGAGGATGTCAAGACCGGTAAGCAGACTACTTACCGCATCACCGGCTCTCAGGAAGCCAACCCCATGGAGTTCAAGCTGTCCGATGATTCTCCCTTTGGCCGTGCCATTGTTGGCAAGTCCGCCGGTGATGTTTTCACCGTTGTGGCACCTGCCGGCTCCTACGATATGAAGGTCATCAGCGTCTCCCGTGAAGGCTAAATGAAACCATAAAACCACCGGTGTATCCGGTGGTTTTTTATTGCCAAAATAAAAAGCGCTTGCATTGATGGCATTATTTGCTATAATATAATGTATCATCTAAAAGTATGCCTTTTTGGGAGGGCTGCAGAATATGACTGAAATTCGAATTACAGCCCGGAAAAATCCGCTGTTGCAGCAGGTAAAGAAGCTGCTTTCTTCTAAAAAAGAGAGGGAAGAAGCCGGCCTTTTTGTGGCAGACGGAACGAAGCTCTTGAAAGAGGCTGTGGCCTATTGGCCGGGGCTGGATACGGTAATCCTGTCTGACGGTGTGGAGGCGGATGTGCCGGAAAATGTCCGCATTGTCCGGGTGCCCTGCGATGTGATGGGATCCATTTCCCCGATGCAATCACCTCAGGGTGCGCTGTTTCTTTGCCGGCTGCCGGAAAAGACGGCGTTCGAGCCAAAGCCCGGAATGCTATTGCTGGACGGCATTCAGGACCCTGGCAACCTGGGAACGATCCTTAGAACGGCAGATGCCCTGCAGATTCCCGTGGCGCTGCTGGAGGGCTGCGCGGATCCTTATAGCCATAAAGTGGTGCGGGCCTCTATGGGCGCTGTGTTCCGCACACCACCGGTATGCGTTACCTGGGAGCAGGCGCAGCTTGCGTGCAAAAATGCCGGAATCAGCATCGGTGTGACCGCCCTTTCGGAGAAGGCGGAGGATCTGCGCTTTGCAGATCTGAAACAGATGGCTGTCGTGATCGGCAGCGAAGGGCAGGGGGTACGGCAGCAGGTATTGGACAGCGCCGATGCCCAGCTGATCATCCCGATGAATGAACGCTGCGAATCGCTGAATGCAGCGGTGGCGGCCACCATCGTGATGTGGCAGATGACGACATTATAGAAAGAGAGAAGGGAAGCCAAAATGCTGATACATTGGATATGGCTGGCCACACGGCCACATATGAATGATGCAAATCGCCTGTCTGTATTATCGCATTTTGGATCCCCTGAAGATATTTATTTCGCTGACAGTTCTGCCTATTCCGATGTGGAAGGTATGACAAAGCAGATGGCTGAAGCCCTGCAGGAGAAAGACCTTCACGAAGCAGGCGCTATTTTACAGGAGTGTGTGGATTTGGGTATCCATATCTGCACCTATAATGACGGCGCATATCCTTCCCGGCTTAAGAATATTGCCGATCCGCCAATGGTACTGTATTATGTGGGGCATCTTCCGGATCTGGACGGCTCGCCGGTGATCGCTGCTGTAGGCACACGCAAGGCATCCCCTTACGGCTTGAATGTTGCCAGGCGGATTGGCGGCCAAATGGCACGCTGCGGTGCCATCGTAGTGACCGGTATGGCAGACGGCATTGACGGCGCAGCGGCAGCTGGTGCGTTAACTGCCGGTGGTGCGGTTGTTGGTGTTCTGGGCTGCGGTGTGGATGTTGTGTATCCTGCCTGCAATCGCGGGTTGTTTGCCGATGTGGAGCGTCACGGTTGCCTGATGTCCGAGTTTCCGCCCGGTACTGAGCCGTTTAAGTGGAATTTTCCAAGAAGAAACCGCATTATCAGTGGCTTATCCAATGGCGTGCTGGTTGTGGAAGCGCCGGAAAGAAGCGGCGCGCTGATTACCGCAAGACAAGCTGCCGATCAGGGCAGAGATGTGTTTGTGGTGCCCGGAAATGTGGATGTACCTACCTGCATTGGCAGCAATGCCTTGATGCGTGAGGGCGCTATCCCGGTGCGCAATGGCTGGGATGTGGTAAGTGAATATCTTAACCTATATCCGGAAAAGATTCGTAAGGATAGCAGCTTTGTGCAGCCGGCAGGCTATACCGGCGTGGAAAGAACAGAGCCGATTGTGGCGCAAACACCGAAAAAACCCACCATAACTGCGAAAAGTGCCGAAAATGCTCCGAAAGATAGCATTGACAAGGCGCAATCGCAGCCGTATTATGACATTCAGACGCTATCCGGAGCCCAACGGACCATTGCGGAGCTTCTTGTTGATGGCGAGCAGCTGGTAGATGATCTGATCGTGGCATCGGGGGTGCCGGCGGCAGATGTGCTTTCCCAGCTGACATTGATGGAGATCCAGGGCATTGTGGTAAGAAAACCCGGAAAACGGGTCGCCCTCAAATAGGAAAGGAAGATAAAATGGAAAACCTTGTTATCGTAGAGTCGCCTTCCAAGGCTAAGACCATTGGCAAATATTTGGGCGCAGGCTTTGTGGTAAAAGCCAGTATGGGTCACCTGCGTGACCTGCCCAAAAGCACAATGGGCGTAGATTTGGAACACGACTTTACGCCGAAATATGTACCCGTTGCCGGCAAAGCGGACCTGATCAAGGAACTGAAGGCAGCGGCAGCTAAGGCAGATACCGTATACCTTGCAACTGACCCGGACCGTGAAGGGGAAGCCATCTCCTGGCATCTGAAGGAGCTGCTGGGTCTGAGTGACAGCAAAGCGCGCCGTGTGACCTTTAACGAGATCACCGAGCGTGTGGTTAAGGAGTCCATCAGAGCGCCCAGAGATATCGACTATTCTTTGGTGGATGCTCAGCAGGCGCGCCGTATCCTCGATAGAATCGTGGGCTATGAGCTGTCTCCGCTGCTGTGGAAGAAGGTGCGCCGTGGCCTGTCTGCAGGCCGAGTGCAATCCGTTGCCACCCGGCTGGTGGTGGATCGGGAAAATGAGATCCGTGCATTCGTTCCCAAAGAATACTGGTCGCTGGATGTAAAGCTGGACCGGATCGGCAAGCCCGGCTCCTTCGTTGCCCATTATTACGGCAATGATAAGAAAATCGAGCTGCAAAGCCAGGAACAGACCGATGCCATCATTGGTGACATTACCGGCAAGGAATTTGTGGTGACCAATGTGAAAAAGGCGGAGAAGAAGCGCACTGCTGCACCTCCGTTTACCACCTCTACCTTGCAGCAGGAAGCTTCCCGGAAGCTGAATATGACGCCCAAGCGCACAATGGCCATCGCACAGCAACTGTACGAAGGTGTTGATGTGGCAGGCGAAGGCACGCTGGGCCTTATCACCTATATGCGTACCGACTCCCTGCGTATTTCCGATGAAGCCCTGGCAGCGGCGGCTACCTATATCAAGAAGCGCTACGGCGCAGCCTATTACTACGGCAAGCCCCATGTATTCAAGACCAAGGCAGGTGCCCAGGATGCCCACGAAGCCATCCGTCCCACACATGTGGAACTGGATCCTGAGCGTGTGCAGGGCAGCCTGACAAAAGAGCAATTTAAGCTGTACAGCCTGATTTGGAGCCGTTTTGTGGCGTCGCAGATGGCAAATGCAGTATATGATACCGTTGCTATCGATACTGAGTGTGCCGGTCACACCTTCCGCAGTACCAATCAGAGCCTGAAATTCTCCGGCTTTATTGCCGTCTACGAAGAGGGCAGAGATGACGAGGAAGAAGCTACCGGCTCCGCTCTGCCTGATCTGCAGATCGGTGACCGTGCCAATATTGCCGATATCAGGAAGGAGCAGCATTTCACCCAGCCTCCGGCCCGCTATACCGAAGCAACCTTGGTCAAGGCGATGGAAGAAAAGGGGGTCGGCAGACCTTCTACCTATGCCTCCATTATTTCCACCATCCAGGATCGGGAATATGTGCTGAAGGCCGATAAGCGCCTGGCACCCACACCTTTGGGTGAGGTGGTCAACAGCTTGATGATGGAGCGGTTTGTGGATATCATCGATGTGAAATTCACCGCCAATATGGAGACCCGGCTGGACGAAGTGGAAGCCGGCAAGCGGAACTGGAAGGATGTACTTGCGGACTTCTATGCCGGATTCCATAAGGAGCTGACGGACGCGGAAGCTGCCCTGGAGGGGACTCGGCTGAAGGTGCCGGATGAAGAATCCGATGAAACCTGCGATATTTGCGGCAGAAAGATGGTCATCAAGGTGGGTCGCTTCGGAAAGTTCCTGGCTTGCCCGGGATATCCTGAGTGTAAGAGCACCAAGCCCATCGTAGAGAAAATGCCCGGCCGCTGTCCCAACTGTGGCGGCACTATCCTCAAGCGCAAGTCCAAGCGTGGCTATGCCTACTATGGCTGCGAAAAGGGCGCGCAGTGCGGCTTTATGAGCTGGGATGTACCCACGGAGCTGGATTGCCCGGAATGTGGCAATACGATGTTCAAAAAGTCCGGCAGAGGCCGTATGAAGCCCTTCTGCATCAATGAAAAGTGCCCCAATTTCCTGCCTGAGGATAAGCGTGGCTACTATCAGAAGAAAACGGATGATGCTCAGCCTAAGGGCAAGAAAAAGACGACGAAAAAGTCTTCCAGAAAAACGGAGGCAGGCGCATGATGAAGGTAACAGTAGTCGGCGCAGGTCTTGCTGGATCGGAGGCTGCCTGGCAGCTGGCGCAGCGTGGCATTGCCGTGGAGCTTATCGAAATGAAGCCCAACAAGATGACTCCTGCCCATCACAGCGCAGACTTTGCGGAGCTGGTTTGCTCCAATTCTCTGCGTGGTGACCGGCTGGAAAATGCGGTTGGTCTTTTGAAGGAGGAGCTTCGCCGCTGCGGTAGTCTGATCCTTTCCTGTGCTGAGCAGACACGGGTTGAGGCCGGTGGCTGCCTGGCGGTTGACCGTGAGGGCTTTGCCAAGGCGGTAACAGAAAAGCTGAAAAATCATCCCAATATCACCATTATTTCCCGGGAAATTACGGAAGTTCCCGAAGGCCCGGTGATCATCGCTACGGGCCCGCTGACCTCCGATGCGCTGTCTAAGGCAATTGGCGAATATTTCGGAACGGAATACCTGCATTTCTTCGATGCTGCTGCGCCGCTGGTGACGGCAGAGTCCATCGATATGGAAAAGGCCTGGTGGCAGAGCCGCTACGACCGTGGAACGCCGGATTATATCAACTGCGCTATGGACAAAGAGCAGTATGAGCTGTTCATCAAGGAATTGGTGGCGGCTGAGGAAGCCCCTGTCCACGGCTTTGAGGACCGCAATGTATTTGAAGGCTGTATGCCGGTGGAGGTTATGGCGCGCCGGGGCGTTGATACGCTGCGCTATGGTCCGCTGAAGCCTGTTGGTCTTACTGATCCCAGGACCGGGAAGGAGCCCTATGCGGTTGTGCAGCTGCGGCAGGACAATGCAGCCAAGAGCATTTTCAACCTGGTGGGCTTCCAGACCCATCTGAAATTCGGTGAGCAGAAGCGTGTGTTTTCTATGATCCCGGCACTGGCCAATGCAGAGTTCGTCCGCTACGGCGTGATGCACCAAAACACCTTCCTGCAAAGCCCCAAGCTGCTGGATCGCTACTATGCGGATCGTCGCAATCCTTTGGTGGCGTTTGCCGGACAGATGACCGGTGTGGAAGGCTATGTGGAGTCGGCAGCCTCCGGCTTTTTGGCAGCGGTTGCGATGGCGGCCAAGGTTACGGGCAGGGAAGTGCCCGATTTTCCCAAGACGACCGCAATCGGCGCTCTGGGCTGGTATATCAGCGATGAAAGCATCGAAAACTTCCAGCCGATGAATATCAATTTCAGTATCATTTCTCCGCTTCAGCAGCGGATCCGTAAGAAGGCAGAAAAGAATCTTGCTATAGCCAACCGTTCCTTGGCCATCATTGACGAAATGATCGCCCGGGGACTGTGAATGAAAAGAGGCGCGCTATGAAAATTATTCTCGACGCAATGGGTGGCGATCACGCCCCCGAAGCACCCGTACTGGGTGCAATTATGGCAGCGCAAAAGTTCGGTACCCACATCACCCTGGTGGGCCGTGGGGAGGAAATCTTAAATGTGCTGCGCAAAAACAATATCCCCAACCTGCCGGAAGGCCTGGAAATCGCCAATGCGGATGAAATTGTGGATATGCACGATGATCCCGCCCGGGTCATCCGTACGAAGAAGGATTCTTCTATGGTGGTTGGTCTGCGGATGCTGGCAGAGGATCAGGGCGATGCCTTCGTTTCTGCCGGCAGCACCGGTGCGCTGCTGAGCGGTGCAACGCTGATTGTCAAGCGTGTCAAGGGCGTTCGCCGTGCGGCTATGGGCCCTGCGATGCCCAACAAGGCGGGTGGAAAGACCGTGATTCTGGACTGCGGCGCCAATGCCGAGTGCACCCCGGAATTCCTGCTGCAGTTCGGCCTGATGGGATCGCTTCACGCCAAGAAATCATTGGGCGTGGAAAACCCCAGGGTTGGTCTTTTGAATATCGGTACCGAGGACTCCAAGGGCACACCCCTGCAGAAGGAAGCCTATGCGCTGCTGCAGGATGCAGCTGAGCGTGGCATTTTGAATTTTGTTGGTAATGTGGAAGCCCGCGATGTGCCTTTGGGCGCTGTGGATGTGGTTGTCTGCGATGGCTTCAGCGGTAATGTGCTGCTTAAGTCTATCGAGGGTACGGCTATGTTTATGGGCAGCCTGATGAAGCGGATGTTCAAGAAGAATATACTTACGATGATCGGTTATCTTTTCAGCAAATCCGGCGTGAAGGATCTTGTGAAGATGCTGGATTACCGTGAGATTGGCGGCACCCAGTTCCTGGGTATCCGTAAGCCGGTTATCAAGGCCCACGGCTCTTCTGATGCACTGGCCTTCTGCAACGCCATTCGGCAAGCAGAGGCGGCTGTTTCCAGTAATGTTGCGCAGGAGCTGGAGGATGGCCTGGCTGCGCTGACCGCCCAGGAGGAGACTGAAAATGCTGAATGATTTGGAGGCGGCAATCGGCTACCGATTCCGTAATATTGCCCTCCTGCAAAACGCCCTTTCCCATTCGTCTTATGCCAATGAGCGCTGGCACAATGGCCTGATGAGCAACGAACGGCTGGAATTTTTGGGCGACTCGGTGCTGGGAATGCTGGTGGCAGAGTTTTTGTACCGCAGTTTCCCGGATCGGCCTGAGGGTGAGCTTACCAGAATGCGGGCCGATATGGTCTGCGAGACTACCCTGGCGGAGATCGCCAACCGTTTGAAGCTGGGCGAGTATCTGCTGCTGGGCAATGGCGAAGAGCAGGGTGGCGGAAGGACCCGCTATTCCATCCTGGCGGATGCGGTGGAGTCTGTGATCGCAGCCTGCTTCTTAGATGGTGGAATGGCCGCGGCTTCTGCATTTGTGGAAAAGTTCGTGCTGGTCAATGTCCCCACAAAGCGGATGCACAACGCCGATTACAAGACAGCATTGCAGGAATTGGTGCAGCAGAAGAAAAACCAGGTGCTTTCTTACCGGTTGGTAGGAGAGAGCGGCCCGGATCACGATAAGCAGTTCACTGTAGAGCTTACGCTGAATGACGAAGTTGTGGGTACCGGTGTCGGCAGCAGCAAGAAGCGTGCTGAGCAGGCAGCTGCTCACGCAGCAATTCAAAAGCTGTTCCCGGAAACGGAGCCTTAAATTCAAGGCCCCCTCTGACGAGGGGGCTGGATTTTTGCAAAGCAAAAAGACTGGGGGAGAGAACTACGCCTCAGTCAAAAATCAAGATTTTTGACAGCTCCCCTGACAAGGGGAGCCATTATTTTGCGTAAAATCTGCATTTTCGGACATCCTAAAGCCGGAGGGATGGAAATGACAGAACGGGAATACGGCAAATTGGTAGGGAAGATGAGCCCCAAATCACCTATCAAGAAGAATTGCATCAATGCGTTTTTGACTGGCGGATTGATTTGTGTGCTTGGGCAGTTGGCAACCAATGGATTTCTTGCCCTGGGGCTGGAAAAGAAGGATGCGTCCACGGCGGCATCCTGCGCACTGGTGGCGCTTTCTGCGCTGCTGACGGGGCTGAGCCTTTACGATAATATTGCCAAATTTGCAGGCGCCGGCACGCTGGTGCCCATCACCGGCTTTGCCAATTCCATCGCCGCCCCAGCCGTGGAATTCAAGACCGAGGGCTTCATCCTGGGCGTGGGCGCAAAGATGTTTACCATCGCCGGCCCGGTTATTGTGTATGGCGTAAGCGCAAGCGTAGTGTATGGCTTGATTTATTGGATAACGACTTTATTCTAAAAATAAAGGCTTGACCGGATCGGTCAAGCCTTTTCTTGTCGTTATAGCATTTGGGTAAACTTTATTGCGCCGTTTGTCAGAAATCGGATGTTTTCTTCGCGATAAATCACATCCTTTTTTGTATGGATCCGATCCATATACAGGGTTCCAAAGAGCTTCGATTTCTTTAATGCGGCAACGCCGATTCCACCTTTGAAAGAGGCATTGTCGGAGGGATAGAAAGCGTTACTTGTTATTTCAACGGTGACATCAGCGGTGGAAACAAATGCCTTCTCTAATAGTGCTGCGTATTTTTTCGTTGTTCTTTTCAGCGCAAACAGCATTGTTTCTCCGTCCGAAACGCAGTCAAAATTGATAACAAGCGTGTTCTTCTTGATTTCTTTATGCTTTGAAGCGAACGAGGAAGAGCCAAATAGACCTGCTTCTTCCAGGTCGAACAGAACAAAGGCGACATTGTTTTTCTGCTCTTGCGGAAGTTCTTTCATAATATCGAGTACAGTTGTAACGCCCGAGGTATTATCGTTTGCGGTATTCTTATTTGCCGGACCGCAGAACAATAAAAACAGCAAAACATAAGAGATCGCTGAAGGTAAATAAGAGATCAGTGTGTATGATATTTCCTCATCAACGGGAAGATAAGATATTATCAAACCGGATAGAAAACCGATTGCGAAGATGAGCGCAAAGAAAATTCCTACAATCAAAAACTGATACAGCAAATAAATCAAAAAGTTCTTTGGTGTTATAAAGTTCGGAAAGGGAAGCCGGGCACAGGTGTCATAATGCGCTGTATAGATTACTTTCGCTGTGTCGGGATTTCCTATAACAATATTTCGTGCGCCAAAGCTTCCTTTTTCAACAGAAAAAGCATATCCGTAGCGCTTAGCGATTTGCTCGACATATTCGATGAAAACTGTCTTTTGCTTTTTCGTTTTTCTGACCTGGTATTTTTCAAATATTTCTTTTGTTGTTTCTGTCATATTGCAACCTCATTCGCTATTATTGGTTCGTATTTTGAATCATCTGGTGATCCTTGCCTGTTGCCTGTCAAAGGTGTGGATCCAGTCTGCCTTCAGGAAATAGATGAGGAAAATGATGCTGCTTAAGGTCCAGGTGATGGGGTAGGCCCAGGAGACGGTGGTCAGCCGATTAACCAGCTTGACGGCGATGCTGATATAGGTTACCCGGAAAATGCACCAGCAGGCAAGCATCGTGAACATCGGTACGGTGGCCTTGCCTGCGCCACGCATAACGCTGGCGATGCAATGGGAAAAAGCCAGCAGGAAATAGAACAGGCAAATGGTGCGCATGTGCTGGGTGCCATAGCCGATGGCCTCCTGGGTTTCGCTGAAAAAGCCAATGAGTTGGGGTGCAAAAAAGTATGCCAATGCGCCAATCAACTGCGCCATAATGCAGCTGCAGGCGACACCGAAAGCGATGCCTTTCTTGACCCGGTCATATTGTCCGGCACCCAAATTCTGACCAACAAAGGTTGACAGCGCTTGGGTAAAGCAGGTGACTGGCAGGAATGCGAAGCCTTCCAGCTTGGAGTAAGAGCCGCAGCCGGCCATTGCAGCCTTGCCGAAGCTGTTGATGTTGCTCTGCACAACTACATTTGCCAGGGCAATCACGCTGTTCTGCACGCCGGAGGGAATGCCGTAGCGGACGATCTCAAAGAAGCTTTCCTTATGAAAGCGGATTTCACGGATGCTGATCTTGTAAGGCGCATCAACGCGCAGCAGATGCAGGAAGCAAAGCAGCGCGCTGAAACCCTGGGAAATGGTGGTCGCAATGGCGGCAGAGCCAACGCCCAAACCAAGAACAGCCACAAACAGCATATCCAAAGCAATGTTGACAAATGTGGAGAAAATCAGGTAATACAGCGGATGCTTGCTGTCGCCTACAGCGTGGAGAATGCCCACGAAAATATTATACATTACGATAAAAATCGCACCGTAAAAATAGTATCGGAAATAGGCTATGGATTGGGGAAGCACCTCGTCGGGCGTGCCCATCCAGCGCAGAATGGTAGGTGTCAGCGCAACGCCGGCAACGGTCAGGATTGCGCCTGTCACAATGCCGAAGGCGATGGCAGTGTGGATGGATTTGCGCATGGAGTCATAGTGCTTTGCGCCAAATGTCCGGGCGATGACAACGCCGGCGCCCATAGCAAGACCGTTGAAAAAGCTGACCATCATAAAGATCAGACTGCCGGAGGAGCTGACGGCTGCCAAGGCATCGTCACCGATATAATTGCCGACGCACCAGGCATCGAAAGCGTTATAAAGCTGCTGGAATACATTTCCCAGGAAAACCGGCAGGGCGAAAAGCAGCATTGCTTTCCAAATGGACCCGCTGGTCAGACTATGACGGTTTGATTGCAATGCGCTCACCCCTTTCTTACGGGTCTATTATAGCACGCACCCAACAGAATGCAATATTTACCAAAGAAAAGGCTTGACCATTTGATCAAGCCTTTTGTAATTTAGTTATCCAACGGCTTCAAATGATCAAAGACCTTTTTGCAGCGGTTGCAGCGGTAGCAGGTGGAGGAGAAGCCCCGGCGCAGACGGCTGCGTTTGATTTTACCGCGGGCGATGTGCGCACCCCAAAAGCCTCCGGCAATAAGGCCGGCAAGGATAATGATAAAATTGATGTCTGTTCTATCTGCCGGAATGAAAAAGATGCTGACTGTGACAAACAGGAACATCGTAACGATGGCCATAAGGGGAATTAACAGCTTGGTTAGATACTCCGCAGCGTTCTGGCATTTGACCTTGTGCTTTCTTTCGGTCAGATCTTCGCCGCCGCAGGCAGGGCATTTGGCGTCGTAGAAATAATCTACAACCGTTTTCTTTTCTACCGGCTTCGGCGCTTCTACGGGTGCTGCTTCGGGAGTTTCCTGGGGCTGCTCGGCTTTGGAAGGGGAGGCATCCAAAATGCCACGGATACGGGCAATCAGGGTTTCCATTGCTTCAGACTTCTTTTGATAGGCGGAGTATCTCTGCGCACCGGTCAGCAAGAAATTAAATTCGTCATTAAGCGCGCAATCTTCCAGCATAAATGGCAGAATCACCTTGCCGTTGTTCACGGCAGAATCCAGCTCCTTCAGCACCCATTGAGAGTTCTGTGCGCTGTCGGAAAGAATCAGCAGAAATATCTTGCAATTACGGATAGCGGTGGGGATCTCCTTGGTATAATTGGAGCCGCCGGGAATATCCCGGGGGGCCATCCAGCAGGACAGTCCGTTCTTCTCCAAAACATTGCGCACCGTTTCCGCCTGGGGCGTGTCAATGGAGCTGTAGCTGATAAAAATCTCTTTCATATTGTTTTCTCCAGTAAGGGAAGTATTATATGCACAATCCTACCATATTCGCCAACCTCTGTCAAATAAAACCAGTTAGTTTTGACTTATGAATGGTAGGTATTGACGGTTTCTTCCATTTTTTGTACAATAAATCTATCCCATAGCCGTATGGCTATGGAGTAGCTACATAAAAGGAGAAAAGAGATATGCTGGATAGCTTGTATGAGAATATTGGCGGAAAAATCAAAAATTGGGCAAAGTGGATCTTTATTATCGAAGCAATTGCTGCGATCCTTGCAGGATTTATTCTTGCTGCCGAAGAGGATGGAGCGTATATCCTTATCAGTATTATTGGACCGCTGGTTGCCTGGGTCGGTTCCTGGCTACTCTATGGCTTTGGTGAACTGATTGAAACCAATTCCGAAACGCGTTACTATGTTGCGAAAATATTGCAGACCAGGACATCCTCTCCCAACGAAGATGACGCTGCATCGGCTACCGTACTTCGGAAGAGTGCTGCTACACAGCCTGCTACTCCCAAGAGAACCGCTGCGCCAGATAGTGGTTGGGTTTGTATCTGTGGAAGAGTAAATGATTTCTCTGTTGCTACCTGCGCTTGCGGTGTGACCGAGTTCGGGGCGTCCCTAATGAAGGAAAGGAACGATAATGTCCACGCAGAAATTGTAAATGGCGAAAAGGTTTGCCCCAAGTGCGGTACGGCACAGAAGGCGGACAGAAAGGTTTGCTGGTCCTGCGGCGCAAAATTTGATAATTAGCCGATATAAAAAGGCTTGACCAACCGGTCAAGCCTTCTATTTGCATTAAGATCTAAATATTCCGCATTTCTTGCACTGACCGTAATTGGTACTGTTGTTTGTCCCGCAGTGCTTACATACCCACGTGCCGGCGGCGGGAGGGGTGTAAGGTTTGTTTATGTGGGTTTGGGGTTTGCTGGTAGAGGGTGTGGTGTCTTCATCGGAGGGGATAGCGCCAATTGACGTTGTGCAATGGGATGCCTCATATAGTGCAACATTGGCGGAAATGATAGTGTTTTGCGTAATTAATGCAAGAGAACTGATCAGCAGGGCCAGCACATGATATGCGCAGTATTCAATAAATGCATAGAGAGCCCAGGAGATAGCAGTCGATATACAGGTTACGAATGCCATATCCTCGTTCACGTCTGCTGCGGCAAGCGTGTCAGTAATAGTGGAAAAAAAGCCGATAATGATGAGGACCCAAAAAAGAATTTTTCCCCAAGATTCTAACCGTTCAGCCCAATAATGCAGATTTGCAGCAGTTGCATCCTGCTGTGTGCATTCGCCTAATGTTTTTGGAATTTGCTTGTCGTTTTTGCCTGAGAACATATTTGCCATTTTTCTCTCTCCTTCTGAAATTAAAAGTGCGCAGCCGAAGCTGCGCACGAAAAATGCAGCCTCATCCTGCTGCGACACAGTTCATCCCCAACGAAAGGCAATGACGATAAAGCATACATTTTTACAAAAAAAGTATGCCTTTGCGTTGGATTATTAAACTGTGTCGCAAAAACATTTTATCACGGCGTTATCAGCGATGCAAGCCTTTTGTTTGTTGCAATCTTGAAACAAGCGTGCTATACTGAAGATGAAAAAACTGGGGAGGGAATCTGATGCTTTTACGCAAGTCGCTGAATGTGACAACAGGCAGATGCCTGGAGCTGAATTTCCTGAAAATGCTGCGAGAAAGTGGCTTTGATGGCGTAGATTTGAATTTCACTGCTGATTTCTTTCAGGGCGATCAATTGGATTCCATCATTGGGAACTTGAAAGAAGCCGGGCTCGTTTGCGCCCAGGTGCATTTGCCTACGTATGGTCTTTTTGCCGACAGCGGTACGGATGACCCGAAAATCGAATCGCAGATTGAATACGCCCTTAGCGTGATGCCGGAATTGGGCGCAAAATGGGGTGCGATCCACGTGCGCAGCGCTGTGGAAGCCGGCTTCGACGCAGAACGGGCGATGCAGGACAATATCCGCTGGTTAAATCGGTTGGCTGGCATTGCGCACAGATATGATGTGGGCATTGCGGTGGAGAATTTGCCCACTTTCCCGGATCGTCCGGATGCACCCTTCTTCTCATCCCGGATTGAAGATCAGTGCCGGCTCATTGACGCGATTGGTGATCGGCTGGTGGGGGCGTGCTGGGATTTTGGCCACGCGCATTTGAATATCCAGCATAAGGATAAATCCCAGCAGGAGCTGCTGCTGGCTTTGGGAAGCCGACTGAAGATCGTGCACGCTCACAGTAACTACGGCACCCGGGATTCCCATCTGCCGCCGGCCATCGGCTCTGTGGACTGGGAGGATGCGCTGACCGGTCTGAAGAAGATCGGCTACGATGGCTTTTTCTCCCTGGAATGTGGCTGCGGCGGCAGCGATCCCAAGATTGTGCAGGCATACTGTGAGTTTTGTGGCAAGTCTACGGATGCCATTTTAGAGAAAGTATTTTAGGAGGACGGACTATGAATAAAGAAACTATGATGAAGATCTTGGAGGATACTGCCTATGTGCGGCTGACCGGTACGGAAGCAGAGCTGCGCTGCGCAAAGTATATCCAGGACAAGTGTGCTGAGATGGGCTTAAGCGCCACCATCGAGCCTTTTGAGGTGCAGCTTGCTAACATCAAAAAGGCAGAGCTGTACGCAGACGGTGTGAAGCTGCCCTGCACTGGCTACTTCCTGGCAGGCTGCGGCGAGGTAAAAGCACCTTTGTACTACCTGCGCTCTATGGAGGAGTATAATCTGTCCCAGTGCAAGGACAAGATCGTGCTGGTTGACTGCTATATGGACTACTGGGTCTATCAGGATCTGCTGAAATACGGCGCTGTGGGCTTTATCACCTATGACGGCAGGATCAACTATGTTGATTCCGATATTGATCAGCGAGAGCTGCGTCCCTTTGTCAGCCGTGGTGTGAAGATCCCCGGTGTGCACGTCAATGCCAAGACTGCCGTTGCGCTGGTAAATATGGGCGAGCCGATGCTGAAGATCGTGCTGGAGCAGGATGAATTCACAGGCGATGCCCACAATGTGGTGCTGGATATGCCCGGCGAGATCGACCAGTATATTGTGCTGAGTGCCCACTATGATACGGTGGCGCTGTCTGTTGGTGTGTATGATAATATGTCCGGCGCTGTGGGTCTGTTGGCGGTTGCGGATTACTTCACAAAACATCCCCATCACTATGGCCTGCGCTTTGTATGGACCAGCGGCGAGGAGCAGGGCGAGAACGGCTCCAAGGCTTACTGCATCGCCCACGCTGATGAGCTGCACAAGTTTGCGCTGAATATCAACTTGGATATGATCGGCTGCATTATGGGCAAGTTCATCGCCTGCTGCACGGCTGAGGAGCAGCTGGTTACATATCTGAAGTATATGGGCCTGGAGTGGGGTATGCCAGTCCACGCCTATCAGGATACCTATTACAGCGATTCCACCTCCTTTGCCGATAAGGGTGTGCCTGCGCTGTCCCTGGCCCGTATTGCACCCAATGATACGGCTACCATCCATAACCGCTATGATACCATGGCGATTATGAAGGCCGAGCAGATGGAGCAGGACGTTGCATTCATCACCGCCTTTACGGAGCGGATGGCCAATGCAAAGTGCTGCCCTGTGGGCCGTGAGATTCCCGACAATGTGAAGGAAATGCTGGATTACTATTACTCACGCAAGAGAAAGAAGTAAGGATATAAAGCAGTGATCAAAGAAGCTGTCATTCTGAGGGCCGTTAGGTCCGTGGGAATCTCCCGGTACAATCACCAAAGGTTCCGTGCAGTGATTTGGACAGTACCTGGAGATTGCCACGTCGCTGCGCTCCTCGCAATGACATACTAACGAAAGACGTTGAAATAGCCCCCTCGAGAGAGGGGGCTTTCCTATTTTATTCGATGATTTTTTTGGCTTCATCCTCTGCCAGCGCCTGGGCAATAAACTCAGCCGCATCGTCGGGGATATCGTCCAGGCTTTCGCTGCCGATATCCACCACTTTGGGGGTGCGCTTGAAGAATATATCGTACAGCACCGGGACAACGATCAGGGTCATCAGCGTTGCATACAGCAGACCGCCAATGATAACGATGGCCATACCCCGGCCCATCTGACCCATCATATCGTCAGAGAATACCAGCTGCACCATCGCCAAAATGGTGGTCAGCGTGGTCATCAGGATGGGACGCATACGGGTCTTGCCGGTGGCGATCAGCGCAGAGCGCCGATCCATACCGCCGATGCGCAGCTGATTGACATAGTCAACGAATACGATGCCGTTGTTAACAATGGTACCCATCAGGATAGCAAAGCCCATCAGCGACAGAAGGCTCAGCTGCTCGCCCAGGAGCAACAGGCCGATCATACCGCCGGTGAATGCCAAAGGAATCGTGAACATAACGATGAAGGGGGACTTGAGACTTTGGAACTGCGCCACCATAACCAGGTAAATGAAGATGACACCCAGCAGAAGCAGCAGCACCATTTGGACCACCATTTCGTTTACGCTTTCGCTTTCGCCTCCCATACCCAGGTTGTAGCCATAGGGCAGCGTTTTCTCAAATTCAGCCAGCTTATCCTCCAGCTCACGGGAAAGAAGCGTAGCATTGTAGCCTTCCTCTACACCGGCAGAAACGGTGACATACCGGGTCTGATTCTCACGGCTGATAGAGCCGACGGAGGTGGTCTCCACAACGGTTGCAAAGTCGGACAGCTTGTGGGTATTGGTCACCATAGCACCGGTGGTATCCATCGAAGTGCCTTCCAGCTCAATATCCAGCAGATTTTCCACGGTTAATGGATCGGATTTGTCGGTAACGGAAACATTCAGATTTGTGCCGTTTACGGTAATGGTGGTAGCGTTGGCAGAGGTGGTCATCTTCTCGGTGATGGCCATATAGATCTGCGCAACAGTAAGGCCTGCGGCCATTGCCTTGTCCTTGTCGATCTGCAGATGGATGGTGGGATCGCCTTCGGAGAAGCTGGTGGAAATGTCCTTATAACCGGGAACAGTTTCCACAACCTTTACGGCATCTTCTGCAATGGTTTTCAGCACATCCAGGTCATAGCCGTAGATGTTCAGGCTCAGGCCGCTGCCCAGCATAGAAACGAGATCGCTCATACCGCCGGCAGAGGCTTCCAACGTACAGGGAAGGTCAGTACAGCTTTGGTTGATATCCGCGGTGATGCGCTGGATATCGGTGGCGGAACTGCCGGCAGACGCAATGACAAAGTAGGAGTAGCTGCCATAGGAATCGTTGGAGCCGGACATACCGCTGAGCATACCCGCTGCGGAACCGCTGGTCATCACGCCCACATTTTCAACGCCGTCAACAGCAAGCAGGCGGTCGATCACCTGGTCAGCTATTGCATAGGAATCCTCACGGGTCATATCCTCCGGCGTGGTAACGCTGATCTGAATCTGATTGCCGGTCATCTCCGGAAGCAGAACGATGCCCATATTCAAAACAGCGACAATACTGCCAGCCAGCAGCGCCACGGAAATGAGGATGGGAACGAACTTGCGCCGCAGGCACCAATCCAGGAACTTACCGTAAACATTTAGAATTTTGTCATAGAAAGGATGCGCTTTCGGCTTGGAGTTGCGCAGCATTGTGGATGCGGCGGCAGGCACGACGGTCAGCGCTACGATCAGCGATGCCATCAGGCAGAAGCCGATACAAAGTCCCAGCGGCAGCAGCAGATCTCGAACCATACCCTGCGTAAAGACCATAGGCAGGAATACACATACGGTGGTCAGGGTAGAGGAGATGATAGGGCCTGCAACCTGCCTGGCGCCTTGTACTGCAGCCCGGGGAGCGCTGATGCCACGGCCACGCAGACGGTAGATGTTCTCAATCACAACGATTGAGTTATCCACCAGCATACCAATGCCCAGCGCCAGGCCGGAAAGGGTCATCATATTCAGCGAAATGTCGGTGAAATACATCAGCACCAGCGTAAACATAACAGACAGCGGAATACTGATGGCAACTACCAGCGTGGGCTTTACATCCTTCAAAAACAGCGCCAGGATAATGATTGCCAGCAACGCACCCAGCACCAAACTGGAAACGATGGATTCAATAATGATGTCAATATAGCTGCCCTGATTCATCAGCGTCAGGATCTTGGTGCCGCTGTACTTCTCCTCCAGCTCGTCAATGGCCTCAAGGCAGTTCGTGGAGGTCTCATTGGTGCCGGTGGTACTGTTTTTGAAAATGCTGAGAATAACGGATTGATCGCCATTGAGCCGGGCATAGGTGGTGGCGGCATTATCAATCACCGTAACGGTTGCCACATCCTTAATGCGCACCTGACCAATGCCGTTCATAGAAACCAGCAGAGTGTCTGCAATGTCATCAGCGGAGGTATAGGTTTCGCCGACTTTCAGCAGCCAGCTGTTGTCATTGGCGTCGTCAATGTAGCCGGCAGGCATAGAAAAGTTTTGGGCGTAGATTAACTGGGAAAGGGTGTTGATATTTAGAAGCTGGTCGAGATTTGCTTTGGAGAGAGCTTCATCCCGGGCAGATTCATACTGCGCCCGGGCAGCAGCCAACTGGCTCTCGGCTGCGGTAAGCTGAGCGCTGGCGGTGGCAAAGCCAACAGCAGCTTCCAGCTGCGCCTGGGTAAGGCCGGCGTATGCGTCCTGCAGGCCTGCCAGGATATCGGGCACAGAGTCCAGCACGCCGGACAGATCCTGCAAAATGCCGTCAATGCTCTGGATGCTGTTCAGCAGCAGTGTAATGGAGGGCAGGGGCGTATTGTTGGGAATGGCCTGTTCGATTTTTTCCAGCAAGGTATAAATTTGCTCCGCAACAGTTTGCAGATTGCCTGACAGCTGCAAAAGATCTTCAACAGACAGATTGCTCTGTGACAGCTTTGCAGAAATCTCATTCAGCTGCGCGATCAGCGCATCCAGCGCCTTAATAATATCGCTGTCGGTGATTTGATTGCGCATTGTCTGCAGCTGCTTGAGCAGGGCGTTGACTTCCGCCTGCATTTGATCTGCAGAATTTTGCACGCCGGCATTGAGTTGGTCGAAGATGCCGTTGGCCATCGTAGCACCGAAGCTGGATTGGGCCTTGGAAAGCTCCGCTTTACCGGCAGCAACCTCCGCCTCGGCTTTATCCAGCTCCTGCAATGCATTTGCCAGCTGGTCACTGACATTGCTCAGGATTTTATCGTTCAGCGATTGGATCAGCGAGGGGTTCAGCTCTATGTGGACGTTCTTCTCAATCAGACCAATGGAGGATACGCTGGCAACACCCGGCTGCCGCTCCAGATAGGGCTGGACGGTATCCGTAATAAAAGCTGATAGCTCATAGATATCATAGCCCTCGTGGCTGACGGAAATGTACATCGTTGCCATCATATCCATACTGATCTCGATGATGGACGGCGTGCCGCACACCTCGGGCAGCGTGGCGGACATCTCCTGCAGCGTGCTTGAGACTTTGACAAGGGTTGATTCCATATCCGTACCTTCGGCAAACTCCAGCTGTACCATGCCGAAGTTTTCCGACGAGGTGGAATAGACATTTTCCACACCGCTAACTGTGCCCAATGCGCTTTCCAGTGGCTTGACTACATCCATTTCTACTTTCTCCGGGCTTGCGCCGGGATAGGGAGTCACCACCATCAGATAGGGAAGGCTCATATTGGGCAGAAGGTCGGTGGTCATTCGTGTGACGGCAACCACACCCAACACCAGAACCATTATCACAGCCACCAATATGGTAAACGGCTTTTTAACACTCAATTTTTCCATGAAGCAAGCATATCCTTTGCCAGAAATTTTCCAATTTATATTATAACACAGTTTCGCTCAATAATATATAAACATTTAGTGAATTCTCAAATTATTTTCATTGAAATGCGTAATAATTTCGCCTATAATGAAGAAAATGGGAAGGAGGGCTGCCCAATGGCGAATATTCAGGTGACCTTAAGCGCCAATGCAGGTGTTTCAATCCAAATCCACAAGCACCGTATATGGGTGGATGTTCTGCACGAGGACAAGCAGCCCGGCTTCTCTGCGGTATCCCGGGAATTGTTTGAGAAGATTCTTGCAAGTGATGCGTTCATGGCGCCGGATTATATTTGCGTGACCCACGATCACCCTGACCATTATTCGCGGCGGCTGGTGGCACGCGCTTGTGAGCTGTGGCCGGCGGCAAAGCTGTGCATTGCAAAGCCGTTCAAGCTGGAAGATGGAGACCTTACCCTGGAATTTATCCGCCTGCCCCACGAGGGCGCGCAGTATGCCGATGTCGTGCATTATGGCATTTTGATTACTGCTGCCGGGAAACATATCCTGATCCCCGGTGATTGTGAAACGGCTGCTCCAGCCTTGACGCAGGCGGTAGGGAAGCGGCAGATCGATCTTGCGATCCTGAATTTCCCCTGGGTCACGCTTTCCAAAGGCAGAGCCTTTTTGCAGCAGATTAAGCCGAAGCATATTCTGCTTTGCCATTTGCCCTTTGAAGCGGATGATGGAAATGGCTTCCGCAAGTCTGCCGAGAGAAATGCGCGGCTGCTTCCGCAGATGGATGTGCGTCTGCTCAGCGAGCCGCTGCAAACGGTAATTGTAAATATTTAAGGCGTGCCAACCGGCACGCCTTTTTGTTATGCAAAAATGGTTTCTAAGAATTCCTGCTTTTCAATGCCACCCAGCATTTCCTGCAAATCGAATTTGTCAAGAATTGCGGCTACGGCATCCTCCCGATAGGTGCAGCCGATCAGCGCTTGTGCCAACGGCTCCACAGGGACAAGCGCCAGGAAATCGCCCAGGATGCGCAGATCCTGAATACAGCCGTTGGCAACGGACAGATGGATCTCGATCACACCGGCGGCATAGCGGTTCTTTGTCTTACGCTGGAACTTGGGCGAATGACCGAAATTCCATTCCCAGGTGTCATACTTTTGTGTCTTCAGCTTCTCTACTTCGGCCAGCTCTTCAGCGCTCAGGGAAGTGGGGAGGATGCCATCGGCAGACAGCGCAGTTTTCAGGTAATTCCAAAAGGCTTGCAGCGACATATCCGAGGGCAAAAGTTCGCGGATATTGCCCACACGGCTGCGGACAGATTTTACGCTCTTGGATTGGAACTTGGTGGGGTCCGGATTCAGCGCGCCGGCGATCATCTCGGGATTGGATTCAAACAGCAGCGTGCCGTGGTGTAGGATGCGACCCCGGATAATATGCTGCGCTGTGCCGGAGACCTTACGGCCGGAAATAAGAATGTCATTTCTGCCGGAGGCTTCCGCGTCCATTCCCAATGCCTTCAGCGCAGCTACCACCGGCGCAGTAAATGCCTGGGCAGAGCGCTCGGCAATATCGCCGGCATCGGTGATGAAGGAATAGTTGAGGTTTCCCATATCGTGGTATACAGCGCCGCCGCCGGTATTGCGCCGGATGACTTTGATACTGTGAGCCTTTACGAATGAAGAATTGATCTCTTCTTCAGCATTTTGATTTCTTCCGATTATGACGGCATTGTAATTCTGCCACAGAATCAGATAGTTACCTGTGCGGCGATGCGTCTGCACATATTCTTCAAATGCCAAATTGTATGCAGGGTCTGTTGACCCGGTTTCCAGGTAAAACGTATTGTTCATAAGAACCCCTCAGGATGGAATACTGGTAGTGTATCTATGTTTTTATGATACCCAAAATTGCGTGGTTGTCAAGGTGAATCGAAGCATAACGCGGATGTCAATTTGTTATGTCTACCAGCTGTGGATAAATTTCAATAAAAGTGTCGGAATTTTATTTAATTTGGTTGCTTTTGTCGGCGGGTGGTGTTATAATACAATCAACTTATTATCGGAAAGTGGGGGAATATATCCACAGCTTCGTGTGGATGCATTTCAGACTTTCTGTTTCGATTGCGATTTTAGGCGGTGAAGGATAACGATGGATCGAAAATTCAGGCTGTCCACAGCCTTGGATATTGACGATGTGCTGATGGAGTGTGTACCCTATGCCATCCGTCTTGCCAATGAAAGATATAAGTTTGATCCACCGCTGAGCATTTATGAGGTGGATCGCTGGGGCAAGCTGGGCACCCGTGCGGATGTAATCTTTGAGATCTTTCAGGATCCGGAGTTTTACCGCAACCAGCCTGTCTTCAAGGGTGCCCGCCAGTTTGTGAAAAAGCTATCGCAGCTTACAGAGGTTTTTGTTTCCACTTCTGTCTGGCCTCAGTTTATGAGCATCCGGGCAGAGCGCATTGCCCAGGAATTTCCCGAGATCCCGGCTGACCATATTTATATGGGCTCACGCAAGGATAAGATCGATGTGGATATCCTATTTGATGACGGTATGCACAATGTGATGCGCTCCAATGCAGCCTATCCCATTTTGATGCGGCGGCCCTGGAATCAGGATGCCACCGGTGTTCTGGCGGTCAATACCTATGATGAGTTTCTGAAGCTGGTCGAGATCATCTCCGACAGTTACAGCACCAAGACCCAGGGCTTCAATCCGGACGAGCCGGGCATCGTGGTTTTGGTCGGCCCCTCTGGCAGCGGAAAGACCGATATTGCCAAGCGCTTGGTAAGACGGGGGAAGCGATTTGAAAAGCTGATCAGCTACACCACCGATGCGACGGTCGGTCTGCACGGCGGCGAGTGGTATCATTATATTTCCCTGGAAGCCTTCCGGGATATGCAGGAAAACGGTGAGCTGTTTGAGTCCACGATGTACGCCGGCCATTGCTACGGCTCCTGCAAAAAGGATGTTGAGAATATCCTGGCATCCGGCAAGCACGTGCTGACGGTTATGGATATCTGCGGCGCAATGTCGCTGAAGACCAATTTCCCCAATGTGGCTACTATCTATATCAAGCGTGACAAGCGGGACCTGGTTGCCGCTGTGCTTGAGAAGAACTTAAGCAACAAGGAAAAGACCAGCCGTATCCTTGCTTTGGATTCAGAGACCCAAAACGCAGCGATCTGTGACTATGTGGTTCCCGGTGATGATTTTGATCAGGCAGCCAAGGAAATCCTAAAGGGCCTGTTCAAAACAGGAAGCCGGAAGAAGGGGTAAGCGATGTATTGTGATCTGCATACCCATTCCACAGCATCCGACGGAACCTGCACGCCGGCTGAGATTATCCGCCTGGCTGAGCAGCGGAAGCTGTCTGCGGTGGTACTCAGCGACCACAATACGGTGGCAGGCCTTGCGGCATTTTTGGCAGCAGGGGAGAATAGCCCGGTAGAGGCTGTGCCGGCGGTGGAGTTTTCCACCCAATACGGTGAAACAGAATTGCATATTTTGGGCATGTTTATCCGTACGGAAAAATATGCGGTGGTCACGAATCTGCTGGAAGAGCTGCTCCGCGCAAAAGAGCAGAGCAATATTGCCCTGGTGCAGAAGCTGGCCGGCGTTGGCATCACGCTGGATTATGAAAAGATCAAAGCGCAATCCGGCAGCTATGTGAACCGTGCGGTGATCGGCGCGGAAATGGTGCGGCTTGGCTATGTGGCTTCCGTGCCGGAAGCGTTTGATCAATACCTTTCCGAGAAGAGGGGCTTATATGTGCCGCCCCGGCGCTTGGATGCTTATGATGCGATCCGGTTTATCAAGTCCATCGGTGCGGTGGCGGTGCTGGCGCATCCGTTGCTGAATCTGGATGAATCCGGTTTGCGCATATTCCTGCCGGAAGCAATCGAAGCCGGCCTGGATGCAATGGAAGTTTACTATTCTAAATATAGCCCGGAGAAGACTGCGCTGGCGGAAAGTATTGCGAAGGAGTTTCACCTGCTGCCCAGTGGCGGCAGTGACTTCCACGGTGACAACAAGCCCGGCATCGACCTGGGCGTGGGCAGGGGAGACCTGAAGATCCCCGATTGCTGGCTGGAAGCACTGCGCAGCCGTGCGAATAATTTATAATGTATAGGAAGTAAAAAATGGAGTTGCAAAGAGCAAGTGGTTGGAAAAGAATAGCTGCCTGGGTTTTGGACCTGATGCTGCTGTGTGTGATTGCCGTTGGTGTGGCTTATGCTCTCTCCGCTGTGCTGGAGTATGATGTTCACCAGCAGACGGTACAAACGGCGTATGAAAAATACGCGCAGCAATATGACATTGATCTGGATATGGATCAGGCAACCTATGACGCAATGTCTGCTGAAGAACAGGCGGAGTACGACGCAAAAGCTGAGCAGATCGAAAAGGCGCTGAATGAAGATGATGAAGTCAAGTATGCCTATAATATGGTTGTCAGCTATTCGGTGCTGATTATTACAATGAGCATCCTGCTCGCAACGGTATTGCTGGAGTTTGTGCTGCCGCTGATCCTGAAAAATGGTCAGACCGTTGGCAAGAAGTGCTTTTCCCTGGCAGTTGTCCGTGTCGATGGCGTCAAGGTCAATGCGGTGCAGATGTTTACCAGAGCGGTGCTGGGTAAGTTTGCCGTTGAGACAATGATCCCGGTGTATGTGGTTATTATGCTGTACTGGGGATTGATGGGCTTTGGCGGACTGATCGTGCTGCTGCTCCTGCTTGTGATCCAAATTGCTTGCATTGCAGTTAACCGGGACCGGGCTACAATTCATGATCGTTTTGCAGGCACCGTGGTTGTGGATATGGCCAGCCAAAAGATTTTTGAAAGTACAGAGGAACTGATCGCTTATACCAATCGCATTCATGCTGAGCAGGTAAAGCGACAGGACTCTTAAAATAATCAATAATAAAATAAACATATTTGGAAGGGGTTCATATGAAAGTTACATTGCAGAATCTTACTAAAATCTTCCCCAGCCGGGACAAGAAGGCCGGCAAAGAAGTCGTTGCTGTCAGCGACTTTACCTTCGACATTCCCGACGGCAAGCTGATCGGTCTTTTGGGACCGTCCGGTTGCGGCAAGTCCACCACGCTGTATATGATCAGCGGCTTGCAGAAGCCTACTAGCGGCAGAATTTTCTTCGGTGATGATGATGTAACGGAGCTGTCCACCGAAAACCGCGGTATCGGCCTGGTGTTCCAGAACTACGCACTGTATCCCCACATGACCGTCAAGCAGAACATCCTGTTCCCCCTGCAGAACCTGAAGGGCAAGGACAAGATGACCAAGGATCAAATGCTGGAGCGTGCCTATGAGGCAGCCAAGCTGGTTCAGATCGATGAGCTGATGGATCGTAAGCCCAGCGAGCTGTCCGGCGGTCAGCAGCAGCGTGTTGCTATCGCCCGTGCGCTGGTTAAGATGCCCCGAGTTCTGCTGTTGGACGAGCCCCTTTCCAACCTGGATGCCCGCCTGAGACTGCAGACCCGTGAGGAGATCCGCCGTATTCAGAAGGAAACCGGCATCACCACCGTTTTCGTTACCCACGACCAGGAAGAGGCAATGAGCATCTCTGATATGATCGTGGTTATGAAGCTGGGCGTTGTCCAGCAGATCGGCAAGCCTCAGGAAGTTTACGACAACCCCACCAATCTGTTCGTTGCCAAGTTCCTGGGCACACCTCCCATTAACGTATTCAGCGGCCTGATCAAGGACGGCAAGCTGTATATTGGTGAAGAAGCTGTGCTGGATGTAGCCGGTGTTGCTGATCAGGCTGTTACCGTCGGCATCCGTCCCGAAGGCTTCGAGCTGGCAGAAGATGGCAAGCTGGCCTGCAATCTGAGCAATGTAGAGGTTATGGGCCGTGATGTCAGCGTGGTTTCTACCCACAACGCATCTGCCAACCCCGTGATCCGTTCCATTATCAATGCCGATAACAAGATCGACCTGAGCCAAAGCGTTGTCCGTTTCAATTTGAAGCCTCACAAGGTCTTTATCTTCAATGCAGAGACCGAGGAGCGCCTGTACGTTGAGGTGAAGTAATATGGTAGATAACATGCAACAATGGAAGGCGTGGCTGTACCTGTCGCCGGCGATTGTACTTTTGCTGGTGTTTACCGTATGGCCCATCTTCAACACTGTGCGTATGGCTTTCTTGGAGAATTACTCCGGTCTGAAGGCTGCGGGCGGTATGGTTTTCGAGTTTGGTATCGGAAACTTCCAAAAGGTCATTGAGTATAAGCGCATTATTGAGTGCTTGACCAATACGGTGCTGCTTTGCGTTCTGACTGTGCCGATCTCCACGCTCCTTGCGCTGCTGATCGCTGTTACACTCAATTCCATCAAGCCCCTGCAGAAGCTGCTGCAGACCATCTTCTTCCTGCCCTATGTTACCAACTCCATCGCCATCGGCATGGTGTTCGCAGCAATGTTTAACATCATTGGCCTCCGGCCCGATGGTGTGACCGCAGATACCTGGGGTATTGTCAACAATGTAATCCAGTTCTTTGGTGGAAAGCCGATCAACTGGATCAACCAAGGCTCCCAATACTGGGCCAACATGACCGTTATGGTTGTGTACATCGTGTGGAATGCGCTGCCCTTCAAGATCCTGGTTTTGCTGGGCGGTTTGCAGAGCATCAACAAGCAGTACTATGATGCTGCCAAGGTTGATGGCACTCCCCGCAAGAGAGTGTTCACCCGCATCACCGTGCCGCTGCTGTCCCCGATGCTGGCCTATGTTATCATCACCGGCTTTATCGGCGGCTTCAAGGAATACTCCAGCATCGTCGGTATCTTCGGCGAAACGATGGGACCTCCGGATGCAGAGCGCAGACTCAATACGATGGTCGGCTTCATTTACGATGCCTTGAGCAGCAACAGCCAGGGCCGCGCAAGTGCCGCCGCACTGATCCTCTTTGCAATTATTCTTGCTGTTACATTGTTTAACAACTATGTCATCAAGAAGCACACACATTATTAATAGGAGGGCTGTTTATGGATAAGAATGTTATGCATGCGAAAGACCTGCAGCAGACCTCCTTCAACCAGAAGATCATCAAGTTTTGTGTAAAGTTCTTTACGTATCTGTTCCTTTGCACAATGGCATTGATCGTGCTGTTCCCGTTCTATTGGATGATTATTTCCTCCCTTAAGAGCCTGGCGGAATATCGCCTGAATGTGCCGACCTTCTGGCCAAAGAAAATTTTGTTCAGCAACTATTCTGAGGCATTTACCACCGCAAACCTGGGCAGCCTATTCATCAATACGATGATCGTCGGCGTGTCCTCCACGCTGCTGTCGCTGATCATTACGGTGCTGTCCGCATTTGCCTTTGCCCGCCTGGAGTTCAAGGGCAGAGATACGATGTTCACGCTGCTGCTGGCTACTATGATGATTCCCGGTGAGCTGTTTACCATCACCAACTACACCACTGTTACCCAGCTGAACTGGATGAACACCTATACGGTCCTGATCGTCCCGTTCCTGGTCAGCGTGTTCTATATCTTCCTGCTGCGTCAGAACTTCCTGCAGATCCCGAACGAGCTTTACCTGGCTGCAAAGGTGGACGGAACTTCTGATCTGAAGTATTTGTGGAAGGTTATGGTGCCCCTGGCATTGCCCACATTGATCTCCATCACCATCCTGAAGATGATGGGCGCCTGGAACTCCTATATGTGGCCCCGCCTGGTTGCCAACGATGAGGCGCACCGCCTGATCACCAATGGTTTGCGTAATGCATTTACCACCACAACCGGTGATGTAAACTACCCCGTGCAGATGGCTGCAGTTGCTCTGGTTTCCGCGCCGCTGTTCCTGGTATTCATCTTCCTGCGTAAGTACATTATGGCTGGCGTCAGCCGTAGTGGTATCAAGGGCTAAAAGCTTCCGCGTAGAAATTTTCTACACATAAAATTTAAGTCTATATACAGACCCGCGCATACGCAACGGCCTGATAAAGAAAAACAAAATTTTATATATAGAAAGGAACGAACAAACATGAAAAGAATCCTGGCACTGCTTCTGCTGGTTGTGATGGTCATTGGCCTCGTAGCTTGCAGCAGCACAAAAACTCCCACCGGCACCCCCAATGCAGGCGCAATCAACTTTACTGTACCTGAAGGCGGTTACGATGGCAGTGCGGTAGAAATCAAGTTCTATCACACTATGGGCGCTAATCTGCGTGAAGTTCTGGATGCATACATTGTTGAGTTCAACAAGCTGTATCCCAACATCACCATCATCAGCGAGCAGGTTGGCGGCTACGATGATGTGCGTGAGCAGATCAGCACCGAGATCCCTGCCGGCAATCAGCCCCACATCGCATACTGCTACCCTGACCACGTTGCTCTGTACAACCTGGCTGGCGCAGTTACCACCCTGGACGGCCTGATCGACAGCAAGATCGAGATTACCCGCAATGATGGCACCAAGGAAATCCTGGGTCTGACCGACGAGCAGAAGGCCGACTTCATCGAAGGTTACTACAACGAAGGCAAGGAATTCGGCGACGGCTTGATGTACACCATGCCCCTGAGTAAGTCCACCGAGGTTCTGTACTACAACAAGACCTTCTTTGATGCAAACAACCTGACCGTTCCCACCACTTGGGACGAGCTGGAAGCTCTGTGCGCACAGATCAAGGCAATTGATCCTAAGTGCATTCCTCTGGGCTACGACTCCGAGGCCAACTGGTTCATCACCATGTGTGAGCAGTATGGCTCTGACTACACCAGTGCCAGCGGCGACCACTACCTGTTTGACAATGAGCAGAACCATGCATTCGTTAAGAAGTTCAACGAGTGGTATAACAAGGGCTACCTGACCACTCAGACTCTGTACGGTGCTTACACCTCCGGCCTGTTCACTGCTCACGGCGAGGATACCACCAAGAGCTATATGTCCATCGGTTCTTCCGCAGGTGCAACTCACCAGCGTCCCGATATGGTTGACGGCGCTTATCCCTTCGAGGTTGGTATCGCTACCATTCCTCAGGTCAGCGCTGACAACAAGAAGGTCATTTCTCAGGGCCCCAGCCTCTGCATCTTCCAGAAGAGCAATCCTCAGGAAGTCATTGCTTCCTGGCTGTTTGTTAAGTTCCTGACCACCAATGTTTCCTTCCAGGCCGAGTTCGGTATGGCTTCCGGCTACGTTCCTGTCCTGAAGTCCGTTGGTGAGAACCCTGTTTACAAGGACTACCTGGCCAGCGCTGACGGCGGTGCTTACATCGCTGCTCTGTCCGCTAAGGTTTGTCTGGAGCAGGAGAGCGCTTACTACACCTCTCCCGCATTTAACGGTTCTTCCACCGCTCGTGACCAGGTTGGCGCTCTGATGGCTAAGTGCCTGACGCTGACCGGTGATGTGGATTCTCAGATTGCCGCTGCATTCCAGGATGCAATCGACGAATGTGAATACCACACCTAATTCTGAATGCGTATGCTGAAAAAATTACTTTGTTTATTGATGGCTCTGTGCCTCACAGCCGGTCTTTTGGCCGGTTGTGGGGAGCCGGCTACCGGCCCCGTAACAGATGCCACAGAGCCTACCTCCGCTGATCCTACCGAGACTGTGGACTATGCGGTATCCGAAAAGCTGAATATGAACTCCGCTACGGCAAAGATTGAAGTTACGGTCAAGCAGTTCATTGATGGCGATACCACCCATTTCCATGTTCCTGCATCTTTGATGCCCGGCGGCGTGCTCAAGGGCCGTTATTTGGCCGTGAACACTCCGGAATCTACCGGTAAGATCGAAGAATTTGGTAAAAAGGCATCCAATTTCACCAAGGAAAAGCTTTCCGCTGCCACCTCTATCGTTATCGAGAGTGAGACGGCAACCTGGGATGCAGACTCCACCGGTGACCGTTATCTCGTTTGGGTTTGGTACCGCACAGATGAAAACAGCGAGTACCGCAACCTGAATATTGAGCTTCTGCAGAATGGTTTGGCAATTGCCAGCAACTCGGCAAACAATCAGTATGGCGCCACCTGTATGAACGCTATCAACCAGGCCAAGGCACAGAAGCTGAATGTCTACTCCGGCCAGAAAGACCCTGATTTCTATTATGGCGACGCTGTGGAGCTGACACTGAAGGAACTGCGTACCAATGTGGAGACCTACAATGGTATGAAGGTCGCATTCAACGGTGTTGTTACCGTTAACGATAGCAACAGCGTTTATGTGGAAGCATACGATGCTGAAACAGATATGTACTACGGTATGTCCGTGTACTACGGCTACAATCTGAACGGCAAGGGCCTGGAGATCCTGACTGTGGGCAATGAAGTCCGCATTGTCGGCTCTGTCCAGTACTACGAAGCAGGCGGCACTTATCAGGTGTCTGACCTGAACTATCGTCTGATGCAGCCGGATGATCCCAGCAATATCCAAAAGATCAGCGAAGGAAACGACCCTGCATTCTTTGAAACGACTGCAGACCGCTTCCTGAACGGTCAGGTTACCGTCACCGATGATGAGGGTAATGAAACTACGAATAAATATGCTGCAATGGCAATGAGCACCTCCATTGAAATGAAGGGCCTGACTGTTGTGGATTCCTACACTACCAAGACCGAAGGCAGTGCATCCAAGGGCGCATTCACCCTGACCTGTGTTGTTGACGGCCAGTATGTGGATGTCCGCACCACAGTCCTGACTGACAAGGACGGCAATCTTGTCAAAGCAGATGTTTATGAAGGTAAGACCATTGATGTAAAGGGCATTGTCGATTACTACAACGGCGCTTACCAAATCAAAGTGTTCTCCGCAGATAATATTACAATTCATTGATATTAAAGGAGTAAGCTATGAAGAAAATAATCATTTGGAGCCTTATTATAGCTTTGCTGCTGGGTATCGGCGTTGGCGCATTCCTGTACTTTGGCAAGAATGAGCCCTCCACTGAGACTCCCGGTACCAGCAACGCTGTAACGAAGGCCGACTTGGAGGCCGCACTTGCGTATATCAAGACGGTCTACAAGAACCCCAGCGAGAAGACACCTCGCGATTTCCAGCGCATTGCAAATGTCCCCGTTAACGGCCAGAACATCGAGGTTGTTTGGTCTGTTGATGTAGGGGAGGAGCATGTCAAGGTCGTCAAGGGCGAAAATGGCATGGTCACCATCGATGTGAATGAGAATTCCGCACAGGATATCAAGTACGTCCTGACCGCTACCATTTCCAATACCGATGGCGAAAGTGTTTCCCATAGCTGGAACCACCTGCTGCCCATGGTCAACAATGACATGGCTGCCATCGTTGAGGAAGCTTACCAGCTGGAAGTTGGCGCTTCCATGGACTACGAGGTCACCCTGACCGGCGTAATCACCAGAGTTAACACCGCTTATGATCCCAACTATCAGAACATCACCGTCACCATCGAGGTTGCCGGTGCTGAAGGCAAGCCCATCGAGTGCTATCGTCTGAAGGGCGAAGGCGCTGATACTCTGCAGATTGGCGACACCATTACCGTTACCGGTACTCTGAAGAACTATAACGGTAAGATCGAGTTCGATCAGGGCTGTGTCCTGGATGAGGTTATTAAGGGTGAGGCTGTTGATGCTCCTACTGATGCACTGCAGATTCTGAAGGAAGCTTACGCTCTGGAAGACGGCAAGGCTCTGCCTTACGTTGCTACCCTGACCGGTAAGATCACCACCATCAATTCCGTCTACAACCCCGCTTATGGCAACGTTTCCGTTACCATCGTTGTTGACGGTAATACCGACTATCCCATTCTGTGCTACCGCATTGCCGGTGAAGGCGCAGACAACCTGCTGATTGGCGATACCATCACCGTTAAGGGTTACATTTGTAACTATGCAGGTAAGATCGAGTTCGAGCAGGGCAGCCAGCTGATCAAGGTCGAGAAGACCGGCACTGAGATCGAGGCTCCCACCGACGTCAACGAGATTTTGAATGCTGCATTTGGTCTGGCTGACGGCGAGACTCTGCCCTACAAGGCAACCCTGACCGGCGTTATCACCAAGATCAAGACTCCTTATGACCCCGGTTATAAGAATGTCACCGTTGCTATTAAGGTCAACGGCAAGACCATCGAGTGCTACCGCCTGGCTGGCGAAGGCGCTGACAAGATCGGCGAGAAGGATACCATCACCGTTACCGGTTACCTGATGAACTATCACGGCACCGTTCAGTTCGCTCAGGGCTGTACCCTGGACAGCTGGAAGGACACCGGCACGGATGTTCCTCCCGAGGATGAGAACATTTCCGCTTCCACCGTTGTTGCGGAGATCGTTTCCAAGCCCAAGACCGGCACCGCTTACAAGTTCTTCCTGCATCAGAAGACTCTGGGCAAGAACCTGTACCTGACCGGCAATATGGACGGTTTCTATTTCGAGACCTCTGCTGACCACACCGAGGCTATTGATGTCTTTGTCGAAGAAGTTTCCGGTGGCTACCGTCTGTACTTCAAGAAGAACGGTGTCAAGAACTACATCGAAGTTCTAAGACAGTTCTCCGATTCCACTGGCAAGTACCACAACAATGTTGTCTTCACCACCAAGCCCACCAAGGTCCTGAAGTGGAATGACACCATCAAGTCCTTCACCTGTGAACTGGATGTTGACGGTACTGCTACTACCTTCTACTTCGGTACATACAGCTCCTACCAGACTATGAGCGCTTCCGATATCGCTAAGGTTACCGGCGAGAATGCTTCTACCCTGGAAGAGACCAACTTTGTTGCGCACCTGGCTACCCTGAAGGAAACCAAGGTCAGCGCAGAGGAGAAGGCTTTTGAAGAGCTGAAGTCTGACTATCCCGCTACCCAGAACCCCGCTAATGTTACTGAGAGCTTCACCCGCAGAGCATACTACACTGTTGAGGGCAAGAAGGTTCAGATCAAGTGGACTACCGACAACAAGTCCGTCAAGATCGTTGACAACGGCAACGGCACCGTTACCGTTAAGATCGCTCGTGGCGAAGAGGTCACTAACTTCAAGCTGACCGCTACCATCACCGGCGATGACGAGACCTTTACTACCTCCTGGGATTACAAGATTCCCGCTAAGCCCAGCGAGGATGTTCCTGAGCTGCCCACCAAGGACGGCGCAACCATCACCATCGAGCAGGCCCTGATTTACGGTGCCGAGCTGGATGAGTACACCACCATCAAGTACAAGGTTACCGGCAAGATCTTCAAGGTCTACAACACCCAGTACGGCAATATGTACATTACTGATGAGAAGGGTAATGTCCTGACCATCTACGGCACCTACAATGCTGACGGCACTGTGCGCTACGATGAGATGGAAGTTAAGCCTGTTGCCGGCGATACCATCACCGTTTATGGCTCTTTGGGCCAGTACAACGGCACTGCACAGATCAAGAACGGCTGGATCGTTGATCACATCCCCGGCACCGGTGAGGAAGAAGACGATGACAAGCCCGAGATGACTATGCAGGAGATCGTCGATGCTGCTTATGACCTGGCTCCCGGCGGCATGCTGCTGGAGGACCATACTCTGACCGGTATCATCACCAGCGTTGACACTCCCTACAGCGATCAGTATGGCAATGTTACCGTTACCATCCAGGTTGCTGGCCGTGAGAACAAGCCTATCAAGTGCTACCGTTTGGCTGGCAAGGGTGCTGACAAGATCAATGTCGGCGATACCATCACTGTCACCGGTATTCTGAAGAACTACAACGGCACCATCGAGTTCGATCAGGGCTGCACTCTGGATTCCTACGTCAAGGGCGAGAATCCTCCTCCCACTGAGCCCACCACTCCCGCAACTCAGCCCACCACACCTTCTGGCGGCATTTTGGTTCCTCAGATCGTTACCGAGCCCAAGACCGGCAAGGCTTACAAGTTCTTCCTGACTCAGAAGAATCTGGGCAAGACCCTGTACCTGACCGGCGAGATGAACGGCTTCTACTTCGCTACCACCGAGTCTCACGAAGAGGCAGTTGATGTCTATGTTGAGAAGGTTACCGGCGGCTACCGTCTGTACTTCAAGAATGGCAACGAGAAGAACTACATTGAAATGGCCCGCTCTGGAACCCATAACAATGTTATCTTCACCACCACTCCCACCAAGGTTCTGAAGTGGAATGCCGACATCCAGTCCTTCACCTGCGACCTGGATATCGACGGCGAGATCACCGATCTCTACTTCGGTACTTATGGCACCTACAGCACCTTTAGTGCTTCCAAGATTTCCTATGTTACCGGCGATAAGGCCGATACTATGGATGTCACCAACTTTGTTGCTCACCTGGCAACTATGAAGGAAGTCGCTGTTGTTCCCACCGAGCCCACGACTCCTGCTACTAAGCCCACTACTCCCGCAACTAAGCCCACCACTCCCGTAGGTCCCACCACTCCCACTCAGAAGCCCACCGCTCCTGTTGTCAATCCTGACATTCCCACTACCGGCAAGGCATACAAATTCTTCCTGACTCAGAAGAATCTGGGCAAGACTCTGTATCTGACTGGCGAAATGCAGGGCTTCTACTTCGCTACCACTGAGAATGCGGCAGAAGCAGCCGATGTCTTTGTTGAGAAGGTTTCCGGCGGTTACCGCCTGTACTTCGTCAAGGATGGCGTTAAGAAATACATCGAAATGGCCCGCTCTGGAACCCATAACAATGTTATCTTCACCACCACTCCTGCAAAGACTCTGAAGTGGAATGCTGATATCAAGTCCTTCACTTGCGATTTGGATATCGACGGCGAGATCACTGATCTTTACTTTGGTACTTACGGCACCTATAGCACCTTCAGTGCATCCAAGATCTCCTATGTTACCGGCGAGAAGGCCGATACCATGGATGTATCCAACTTCGTTGCACGTCTGGCAGAAGTATCCGAGCCTCCCGTAGAGCCCACCACTCCTGCAACTCAGCCCACTACTCCCGCAACTCAGCCCACTACTCCTCCTGCAACGCAGGCTACCGAGCCCACTCAGGCTCCCACTGAAGAGCCCACCGCAGCTCCTACCGAGCCCGCACCCGGCATGACTATGCAGGAGATCGTTGACGCAGCTTACGAGCTGGCCAACGGCGCTTCTCTGGATGGTACCTACACTCTGACCGGTGTGATCACCAGAGTTCCTGAAGCATATAGCAGTCAGTATAGCAATGTAACTGTTGTTATTATCGTTGAGGGCCGTGAGGACAAGCCCATTACGTGCTACCGTATGAAGGGCGAGGGCGCTGATGTGATCAAGGTTGGTGATACCATCACTGTTACCGGCAGCATCAAGAATCACAACGGCACCTTCGAGTTTGCGCAGGGCTGCACTCTGGATTCCTATGTTGTTGGCGTAGCGCCCGAGGATCCCACCGAGGGCATGACCATGCAGGAGCTGGTCGATTACGCTTACCAGCTGCCCATTGGTGGCTACATCGATGGCAAGACCCTGACCGGTGTTATTACCAGCGTTGATATTCCCTACAGCGATCAGTATGGCAATGTTACGGTTACCATCGTTGTTGAGGGTAGGGAAGACAAGCCCATCGAGTGCTTCCGCCTGAAGGGCGAGGGCGCTGATGTGATTGCTGTTGGCGATACCATCACCGTCACCGGCAACCTGACCAACTACGAAGGCAAGATCGAGTTCACCTCCGGTTGTATTCTGGATTCCTATGTGAAGGCAGAGCCTCCCGTTGAGCCCACGACTCCCACCGAGCCTACCGTGGCTCCCACCGAGCCTACCGTGGCTCCCACCGAGGAACCCACGCAGGCTCCCACCGAGGAACCCACTGTCGCTCCTACTGAGCCTGTTGCTCCCAGCTATGAGCTGATTGGCCAGCCCAGTGTCGGCGTTGCCTACAAGTGGGCGGCTGATACCGGTAACGCAAAGGGCATCCTGACTTTCACCGGCACTACTGCTAACGCAGACTACCGTCTGGCCGTCTCCACCACTATGACCGATGGCGTCGATGTTTACGTCGAAGAGGTCACCGGTGGCTATCGGATGTACTTTATGTCCGGCGAGACCAAGACCTACATTGACATTTATCAGAACGGTACATATGTCAATGCCCGCCTGACCACCGAGCCCACTGCTGTGTTTGCCTGGAACAGCGAGTTCAACACCTTCGTGACTGACATTGCTGGCACGGCTTGTTATCTGGGTACTTATACCAACAACAGCGGCACGACCTTCGACAATCTGAGCGCATCCAAGCTGAGCTATATGAATCCTGATAACGTTGACGTTACTCAGTTCCCCGCTCGCTTCTATGCACAGGCTGGTGCAGTTGAGCCTCAGCCTACTACTCCCGTAGTTCCCACCGAGCCCACGGTAGCCCCCACCGAGCCTACCGTGGCTCCCACGGAGCCCAGCGTTGCTCCTACCGAGCCCAGCGTTGCTCCTACCGAGCCCACTGTTGCTCCTACCGAGCCCGCAGCTGAGCCCGTATACAGCAAGATTACCACTCTGGCTGAGTTGACTACCGGCAAGTATGTTATGGTCGTCAGCAGTGGCCATGCTCCCACGACCCTGAGCGGCAATTGGGTGCTGTCCGGTATGCCCACTGTTTCCGGTGATGAGATTACTGTTGCCAATGCAGCCGGCTATATCTGGGATCTGACTGTCAGTGGTACTTCCGTTGTACTGAAGGATTCCAATGGCGTGAGTATCAAGCCCAAGGGTGGCAACGAAAACGGCATTGCGAGCGGCACATACAGCTGGACAGTTTCCTGTACCAACGGCACTTTCCAGTTCAAGGGCACTGGCTCTGATACCACCACTCTCGCTGCAAATAAGGTTTCGAGCTACAAATTCCGTGCTTACAAGAATACCACAGCAAATGACACTACCGGCTATCCCAGCGCATTCACTCTGTACAAGCTGGTAGAGGGTACTGTTGTAGAGCCCACGACTCCTACTGAGCCTACTCAGGAACCCACTCAGGCTCCTACCGAGGCTCCCACTACCGCTCCCACCGAGCCCGGTACTGAGATGACTATGCAGGAGATCGTTGACGCAGCTTACGAGCTGGCAAAAGGCGCTTCTCTGGATGGCACCTACACCCTGACCGGTGTGATCACCAGAGTGTCTGAACCTTATAACAGCCAGTACAGTAATGTTACCGTCGTTATTACCATTGCAGGCCGTGAGGACAAGCCTATCACTTGCTACCACATGAAGGGCACCGGCGCGGATGTGATCGCTGCTGGCGATACCATCACCGTTACCGGTACGATTACGAACTACAATGGCACCATTGAGTTCGCCTCTGGCTGTGCGCTGGATTCCTATGTTAAGGGCGTTGCCCCTGAGGATCCCTATGCCGGTATGACCATGCAGGAGCTGGTCGATGCTGCATACGCTCTGGAAGCAGGCAAGTACATTGACGGCAAGACCCTGACCGGTAAGATCACCAGTGTCGATGAAGCTTACAATCAACAGTATAAGAACGTTACCGTTACCATCGTTGTTGAGGGTAAGGAAGACAAGCCCATCCAGTGCTATCATCTGAAGGGCAATGGCGCCGATATGATCGGCGTTGGCGATACCATCACTGTTACCGGCAACCTGACCAACTACAAGGGCAACAAGATCGAGTTCGATTTCTGCACCCTGGATTCCTATACCAAGGAACAGAACGGCGGTGAGCTGGACCCTAGTGATATCAACTACGTTTACGGCAGTGCAAGTGGTTACAACAATGTAATCAAGAACTGGGGCGAGCGTGGCGTAGTTGCGACTGGTCTGTCTCCCAATGCCAAGAAGTTCTACACCGACAACAACACTTCCTACAGCACTCTGTCCGCTCTGTCCGGCAGCGCTACTGTTTCCAGCGTTCCCAGCAGCGCACTGTACAGCGAGCTGCAGGAGCTGATGGTGGAAAACCACACCAAGCAGACTTCCTACGGTGACACTCGCGATCTGTACTGCTTCACCGATTGTGAGAATTCTGACGATTCCAGCATTTCCTGCTTCTACTCCGGCACGGCTATCGGTCCCGACTGGGACAACGGTACCACCTGGAACCGTGAGCACTGCTGGCCCAAGAGCAAGACTCCTGCCGGCGATGCTGACAATGGCAGCACCGGCGAGGTTGGCGACATTATGACCCTGCGTCCTACCAAGTCCAACATCAACTCCAGCCGTGGCAATAAGGCTTACGGCCAGAGCAGCAGCTATTACAATCCCAATGGCAGCCTGGGCAGCACCGGTTATGACCTGCGTGGCGATGTAGCCCGTATTGTGCTGTACAACTATGTCCGCTGGGGCAATACCTCCAAGATGTGGGGTACCGATGGCGTTATGGAGAGCAAAGATGTCCTGCTGGATTGGATCGAGGCTGACCCCGTTGACACTTGGGAACTGGGCCGTAACGACTCTGTTGAGTCCATCACCGGCACCCGTAATGTCTTTGTTGACTATCCCGAGCTGGCCTTCGTCCTGTTCGGTGAGACTGTTCCCACCACTATGCAGACTCCTTCCAAGGCAGCTGCTTAATCGCAAAACCTAATAAAAAATCCCAAGGGTGAAAACCCTTGGGATTTTTTATTAACCTTTTAAGTGTTTTATTTTTTCGTATACAGCCGGGTCTGCCCGGTCAATGGTCAGGGGCATAATGGAAATATAGCCGCTCATTACGCAATCACTGTCTAATGTCAGGTCATTCTGATTTTTGTACACACATTTGCCGTGGGGCATATACATATCGTTTCCCTCGTGAATGAAATCATCGGAGTAGAAATGACCGCCCTGGCGGGTGATACGAATGCCCTTGGCATCGGGCACAACATTGACATTATACACATCGCACAGCTCCATCAGCTTGTGCTTGCAGAAGAATTCCAAAACCTGATCCAGCGGCTCGGTGGCACGATCATAAAACTCAGGTCCGGTGGAGATTGCTACAGCCTTCAGACCCAGTGAAACTGCCTCAAATACAGCGCCGGCTGTGCCGGAGTACATAATGTCACAGCCCATATTGAAGCCCCGGTTGATACCGGAGATCACAAGATCAAACTGCATTTTCATACCCAGCACGGCGTAACGGATGCAGTCGGCAGGAGAGGAGTCCACCGTGTAGGCCGTCAGCCCCGGCTCCAGCTCCACTTGCTTGACTTCGAAGGGCTTGTGCAGCTCGATGCTTTGGCTCTTGCCACTTTGTTCATATTTTGGGACGACAACGGTGACCTCTCCCAGTTTTTGGCACCACTTTACCAGCGGTATCAGCTGGGGAGCGCTGATACTATCGTCGTTTACAACCAGTATTCTCATAACCAATCCTCGTGCGTTTCCTTGTATTCCTTGACCAGTGCGTCGGTTTCACGGATCAGCATATTCATCTCGGCTTTGCTGTGTACTGTGGCGCCGCTGGCACAGGCGTGACCGCCGCCATTGTACTTTTCAGCGATGGAATTGATGTGAACGAAGCGGGAGCGCAGACGGACCCGGATGGCGCCGTCGGCATTGCCGGTATCAATAAATACGATCCAGCTGATGCAGCCACGAATCTTATCCATTGTGTTGACGCAGGCGCTGGCCTCTTCCATGGTCAAGCCGAATTTCTCCTGCATTTCCTTATCCACATACAGATACGCAACACCATGCTCGGTGACCTGCATGTGCTCGTAAATATAGGCTTTGAACTTGTAGTAGGAGAAGTCCTCCAAATATAGCTGGGCGAAGAGCATATCCGTATTGATGCCGGCATCCAGCAGGGTTGCTGCGGCACGCAGCGTATCGCCGTTGACACCCGCGTACTTGAAACGGCCGGAATCCGTCACCATACCGGTGTACAGATAGGTCGCGGCCTCGCTGGTCAGCACCAGCTCATCGCTGAAGGTTTGATAAAAGTCTGCCACCAGCTCGCAGCAGGAGGAGCGCTCTTCCTCAACCCACACGATGTCGCCATAGCTTTCAACGGGAATGTGATGGTCAATCTTGATCAGTTCCTTACAGCGCTTATAGTTCTTGTTGGAAATCCGGGCTTCCGATGCGGTGTCCAGCACGATGCCCAAAGCATCGTCATAGAGCGTCTCATCCACAGCCGCATCCTCGGGGCCCAGGAATTTCAAATACTCGGTGTTGTCATCGTCAATCAGGTAGATTTCCTTTTCCGGAAAGCTGGCGATAAGGATTGCCTTAAGGCCTTTTGTAGCGCCAACGCAATCGCCATCGTTGCGCACATGCCGGAACAGAAAAATCCGGTCATATTCCTTGATTTTCTCTAAAATTTCTCTTTTTATCTCAAAATTCATTTGCTTTCTCCAATCATAGCGTCCAGGTCAGCCAGCATTGCCATAGCGGTGGCTTTGTCTGCAACGGTTGCGCCGCTGGCCTTGGCGTGACCGCCGCCGCCGTACTTGACAGCAATGGGGTTGATATTGTACTTGCTGGAGCGAAGCTCGCACAGTACGCCCTTTTCGGTTTCCGTAAAGTTGACCCAAATATCTACACCCTTGGTGTCGGACATAGTGCCCACCATACCCCGCGATACGGTAAAGGTATCCACATTCAGCGCTGCCAGCTCTTCCCGTGTGGTGTAGATGTAGGCAACATTATTTTCGGTGAAGTTGATCTTCAGTATGAACTTTGCCTTCAGCAGCTTGGAGGAGAAATCATCGGCGTATAGCGTGCGGTACAGTTCGTTGGTATCAATGGGGTGCTCCATCAGCTTGGATGCCAGCCGGAAGGTGCGGGAATTGGTGCTGTCATAGCGGAAGCGGCCGGAATCGGTGATCATACCGGTGAACAGCGCTTTGGATGCCTGCAGATTCAGCTTCAGATCGCATTGGATCGCAAATTCCGTGATCAGACCGCAGCAGCTTTCAAAACTGGTATCGATGATTTCCAAATCTGCGATTTCTTCGCAGAAAATGTGGTGATCAAAGCGGATGGTCTTGGCTGCCAATGCGTAACGCTCATCGTTGATCATAGATATAGAGCCGCAGTCCAGGATGATCGCCAGTGCGCCTTCATAGGTGCTGTCGGGGATCTCATCCATTTGGCTGCCTTCGATAAAGCCGTAAAATCCGGGATTATCGCCAACCACATACACCTGCTTAGCGGGGAAGTTCTCCTGAATAATCTGCTTCATACCTACCTGGCTGCCAATAGCATCGCCATCGGGCCGACCGTGACGGTGGATAATGATGGTGTCAAATTCTTCAATTGTTTTTAGAATTTCTTGAAACATCGTAAACCTCACTTGTAAACGGCATCAAATTATCGTATAATAAATCATAACATAAAACGACCGCTTACGCAATGTAAATATGATGAAAAACAGGTGATTTGTTGGAAAACGAACATATTTTGCTGGTTGACGGCAGCAATCTGCTGTTTCAGATGTTTTACGGTATGCCGGCACGGATCATTGGAAGGCAGGGGAAGCCCATCCAGGGCACGCTGGGCTTTGTGGGTGCGCTGCTGAAGATGGTAAGAAAATTGCAGCCCACCCATTTGGCAGTGCTGTTTGACGGCGAAACGAAGAATCCAAGAGGGGATTTGGATGAAGGCTATAAAGCAAATCGGGAAGATCTGAGCTTGCTTCCTGAGGAAGAGACGCCATTTTCTCAATTGCCGGACGTGTATGCCGCGCTGGACTATTTGGGCATCTGCCACCGGGAAACCTTCGCGTGCGAAACAGACGATTGGATGGCATCCTATGCTCTGGGTTTGGGCAGGGAATACCGAATGACGCTGATGTCCCAGGACAGCGATTTCTTCCAGCTGATTACAGACAGGGTATCTGTTCTGCGCTACCGGGGTGACAATTCCGTTGTGTGCGACTGCGCCTATATCCGGGAAAAGCTGGGCATTGAGCCGTGGCAATATGCAGATTTCAAAAGCTTGACCGGCGATGCATCTGACAATATCCGGGGTGCAGATAAGGTGGGGCCCAAAACAGCGGCTGCGCTGATGAATCAGTTTGGCTCACTGCAGAATCTTTTGGAAAATGCGGAGGATATTGCAAAACCCTCTATTCGGGCATCTATTCAGGCGAACAGAGAACGATTGCTGCGCAATCAAATGCTGATTCGCCTGGAACAGAAATATCCAGTGCCCTTTTCTATGGAGGAGATGGCCTATACATACGACGGACAGACCTCAACCCAAGTGCTGACGGCAATTGGCGTAAAATAAAACGGGAAGCAATTGCTTCCCGTTTTTGCTTTATTTATTTTCCATTGCTACGGCCACATCCAGCGCAACTTTCATCATTGCGGTAAAGGCTGTCTGCCGCTCCTCAGAGGTGGTTTCCACGCCTTTGAGCACGTGGTCGGATATGGTGCAGATGCACAGCGCACGCTTGCCGTACCGGGCTGCGTTCATATATAGCGCGGCGGCTTCCATCTCCAGCGCCATAACGCCCATCTTCTTCAGGCCATATACGCTGTCCAAGCCCTCAGGCACGCCTGCGTGGTCACCATAGAACACATCGGAGGAATTGACATTACCCACGTGATAAGTGGCACCGGCGGCTTTGCAGGCCTCCACAGCGGCGCTGAGCAGCTCATAGGAGGCAATAGGAGCGAAAGTGCCAGGCAGATGGAACTGTGCGGCAAAATTGGAATCGGTGCAAGCGCCCTGAGCCAGGACCAACTCATACAGATTGATATGCTCCTGAATAGAGCCGGCGGAGCCGACACGGATGATATTTTCCACGCCGTAGCCGTTATAGAGTTCGTGAGAGTAAATGCCGATAGCGGGCATACCCATACCGGAAGCCATTACGGAAACCTTAACGCCCTTGTAGTAGCCGGTATAGCCGTGGACACCACGGACATTGTTTACCAAAACGGGATTCTCCAGGAAGTTTTCAGCAATAAACTTGGAGCGCAGGGGATCGCCGGGCATCAGAACGGTCTTGCCGAAATCGCCGGGCTTGGCGCTGATGTGGGGGGTAGGTGTGTGTAACATAGTATTGTCCTCCTGATTAGTAGTTTTCAAAGCCGCCATCTTTGGCGAACTGCGCCAGCAGATCCCGGGCATAAACCTCGGCATCATAGCGGTCGATTTCTGTCAGTTTATTGGGGCCGTAGAGGGAAGAATAGCTGTCTACAATGACATAGTAGGTTTCGTCATATTCAATATTCTGCTCCAAGTACCGGCCGTATTCACCGTAGCTGATAAAATAGCGGTCATTTGTGGTGTTGTAGAAGCGATCCAGCAGATCTTCGCCCTTAATGGAGCAAAGCACCAATTGATTATCAAAGGGGAAGAGGGAATAGAGCATTTTGTAGGTAACTTCTCCGGCGGCTAAATAGCCGGGATCCCGGATGGAGATGAAGCCGCCACCCAGCGCAATGTCATATTCATCGCCCCAGATCTCTTCGCCGGCTTTGTAGTAAAGGTCCGCTACCAACTGCTGCATATACTTGTTGTTGCGGTTGTATTTGTTTGTGCCCAGGATCTCGTTGCCTTTGTCAACCTTGTCGGCGTACTTATCCAGCAGCTCGCCAACGATGGGGTGATCCTCTTCGTGGGCGTAGGTACGGGGCTCAACCAACTCCGCAGTCTGGACAGAGGCTTTGCCTGTAGCAATGTTGATGGCGACCTCTGCGTGGGTGATGCCTTCGTTATCGCCGCCGCCCTGCAGGTGATATACGCCGCGGCTGTCGGTCAGCACATATTTGCGGTGGGTATGACCCTCGAAAACAAGATCCACATAGCCATCCGACAGCGAGATATCATAGTAGGATTTCAGCATACCGTCGCTGACAGTTCCGGATTTGTTGGAGCCAAGACCATCGTGGAGCAGGTAAACGATGAAATCAGCACCGGCTTCGTGAAGCATATCGGATTCTCTCTTGACCAGTTGGGTCAGTTCCGAGCCGGTCTTAAAATAAACATCCGTTACCTTATCAGAAGCAATGGAGGAGTAGCAATCGCCCACAGCGCCGATAATACCGATCTGCAGCTTGCCGAGATCTACCATCGTGGAGCTGTTGCAGTAGCTGACCTGCTGATTGGTCTCACGGTCATAAATATTTATGGCCAGGAAGGGAAATTCGGCGTGCTTTGCGTTCTCTTCGATGGGAGCCTCGCCCCAATCGTATTCGTGGTTGCCGATGGCCATTGCGGCAAAGCCCATTTCGTTCATCCAATCCACCATAATGCGGCCGTGGGTCAGGTTGGATTCTGAGGCGCCCTGCCACATATCGCCGGCATTGAGGAAGATGGCATGATCATCCGACTTTTTTGCGTTTTCCAGATAGGTACTCAGTTCGTCAAGACCGAGATGGGTATCTGCATCTGCCAGCTTGCCGTGGATGTCATTGAGCGAATAGAAATCCACCATAACAAGCAGAAATTCGCTGCAAACATCACAGAAGCCATCATTGGCTGCGTCAGTATGACCATCCGTGCAGGTGGGAGGTGCGGTTTCAGCAGGCGCCTGGGCAGGTGAGCAACCCACAAGCAGCAGACAAAGCACCAAGAGCAGGCATAGTTTCTTCAGCATAGACAATGTTATCTACTCCATTTTCTGTATATCTTTGAAAAATGCAGCCTTTCGTGTTTGGTACAGAAACACGGAAAAGCTGCACATAACTTATTTTACAGCATATTGGTGAAAAATCAAGAGCTTTTGCTAAAAAAAGAGCGGAGTATTGCACTCCGCTCCTGTGGTGATGGAATTCAGGAAAGTTCCGCATAGCCGATTTGGGGATAGGGGGTAGGATTGCATTCGGTCTTGCTGTCAAATACGCCACCGCCGGTAACGTTGCCGAAGGTTTCACCCCAGCCTCCGTAGTAGTTCAGGTACTCCGTGAAATCGTTGTAATGATTGTGGGTATAGAATACGAAAATCTCGTGGGGCTCATAGGTTCCGTTGCCGTTAATGTCCTGCTTGGTATACACCAAACGGGCTGCCCCACGGACGATGGAACTGCCGTTGTTGTAAGGACGGGGCTTATAGCCGGGGGTTACGGTGCCGGTGGTGCCGATGTCCATTTCAAAATAGCGGAAGCCCTGACCATTGCCGGGTAATTCCGGCTCATAGGGGTACTTTTTGGGGTTATTCTTATACCAGGAGTGATTCAGGCGCAGGTACTGTCCCCAAATGTTGCCAACGGGCTTGGCACTTTTCTTGCTGGTATGGTTTGCCGGCAGCTCTTCACTGCTGCCAAAGGCATACATATAGGCCGCAACCTCTTCCAGCGTGATATAGGCGCCGCCTTTATAGATGCGCATTACCTCATTGCCGTATGCATCGGTGACGATATAGGTATTGCCGTTATCTTCGTAGCGTGTGGCGGTATTGCGGATATAGCGGCCATCCTCGGTGGGCTGATAGTCAGCTCTGGTGAAATCCTGATCAGGAACCTCTAAAGAGCCGGAGAGGAAGCCGTGCTTGGAGCGATACTGCGCATCCTCATAGCTGGTGGCGGGGGAGTAATTGCTGTAAAATTCCTCGGCGGTCATACCCACATAGGGATCACTGGTGGGTACGGCAGGTCGTGTGGGTTGGGTTTCAGTTGGTGCAGTTGGACTTGCACAGCTGCTCAGCAGAAACAGTACAAGCAAAATTGCAGATAAAACGCGTTTCATATCTCATTTCTCCGTAGATGCAGGCTTATTTGGCACCCCCGTGAGACGCAGGATCGCCGCCTTTCGCATAGCAGACACCGGGGGAATTACCTCTTTTATCCCTTATCATACCCCAAAATTCTATGCTGTCAAGAGATTTTTGATGTGAGAGGAAAGTACCATTGCTGCAAGATAGATCAAAGTTACACGCGGAATTCTCTTGCATTATCCGATTATGTATTCAACTGAGTTGATTACCAGACAGCGATCATCCTTCCAGTATATCTGCATAGTTTCATACTCGCCCCATTCACCGAAATAAACCCTTTGAGGTTTCTTTTCGATTTTGAAAAGAATTGCGTTTATTCCGCTTTTCTTATATACATCGACAAGGGTATCCCCTCCAAGCGCACCTTGGTCACTGTCAATTACTTGTGCATAGTATTTTCCGCTTGGCGATTCAACAGTTTGAACGACAGTGTTTTGTCCAATGCTGCCAAAAATCGAGAGAATAAAACTGATGAAGCCAAGTGGCACTATCATTAGTGCGGATAATACCAAAGCAACGATCATAGGCAATAAAGGTCTTCCGTATTTTACCGCCAGGAAGCAGCAACATACCGCAGAAACAAAGACATTTGCAACCACCCATCCTTGAGGACACGCAAAAATGTAGAACGCAGCGTTGATTAAAGATAAGGGCGGCATAATGGCCATCAAAATCGGTATTGTTTTGCTTTCAGGCGGTTCTTTGAAAACAAGGTTCAGAACGACTATACATACGGATAGCACAGCAAGTGCGACAGAAAAAGCGGAAATGCTTATAAGCGCAAAACGATATCCAAAACACGCTGTTGCAATAACACCGGCAGGATACAGAATTGTCAGCACAAATAGCAAAATAATCAAAATAGAAATCGCTTTTCTCACACAACTCACCTTACTCTTTCCCCAACATTTTTGCGTATTGGTTGGAAAATACCTTGGACAAAGCACAAAATGTAGCCGTCAATAAAATACCGATGCCGTTGAGCAGTAAAAACGCGAGCAGGACTTCTAAAACTTCAGAAAAACCATTTCCGGAAAACAGATCGGAAAAATTCATTTCGTAATGGAATCCTGACCATACATATGCACAAAGCGTGATACCAAGCGTGGCAAAAACAGAGAAAATGGAAAAACTTTTTCTGCTTTTATAAAGCCTGACAAAATACCAATTTGCCAAAGAAAGCATAAACCCGGTAGCCGGAATTACAAGATTCAATGCCCAAAAGCCATTTCCGATCCCGGATGGAGTTCTTGCTTCCAATGCAACACCGATTGTAATCAAGGCAAAGGATAGGAACAGTAAAGCAGACTGTAAAACAGAGGCCTTCCAGTCGTTAAGTTTATGAAGCGTTTTTGGCGCGTTGGTCACCACAACTGTATCGGCGGGGGCGTTCATATCCTCGAAAAGTTGTTTGCATCCGTTGCAATTACAAATATGTTCTTTGACGAGATTCTCGCTTTCCTCGCTGCAGCATCCGTCAATGTACAGCGGGATTAAATCTTTTATTATATTGCAATCCATATTCTTACCTCATTTTTTCCAATAGTTTTTGCTTGGCACGGTAAAATGTAACTCGTGCCCAGCTTTCGCTTTTTCCAAAAATCAAGCTGATATACTTCAGAGAGAAACCACCGAAAACCGAAAGCATAAATACTTCCTTATAGGGCTCTTCCAATTTGTGCAAGCAATGTAGCGCTTTTTGCGAAAGTTCCCTTTGCACAAAGGCATCCTCGATACTTTCATCGCTGCTTGCTGCATCGAGATCGTCAAGGGGAATCTTTTTCTTTTGCTCACTAAACCATGCAAAGTATGTATTCTTTGCAATCTGGCACAGCCATATGGAAGCCTTATCCTTATTTCGAAGAGAAGTGAAGTTCATATATGCACGAAAAAAGGTTTCTTGTGTCAACTCCTCGGATAGCGAAATGTCCTGTGTCATTTTCATTAGATATTTGAAAATGAACTCCCGGTTTTCATTGAAAAGCTTTTCAAAATCAGTCACAATTTCACCGCCCTTTCAACTATTAGATTGGAAAACTTGCAAAACGTTACATCAATTATATCACATTTTCTGAAAATTTCAAAAGAGTGTATTAACGGAACATATTTCTGAGAAATTAGCAAAAAAACCGTCTCAAAAGAGACGGTTTTTTGGCACGCCCGGCGCGATTCGAACGCGCGACCTTCCGCTTAGGAGGCGGATGCTCTATCCAGCTGAGCTACGGGCGCATATCAGCACCAAAGTATTGTAACGGAAATTTGAAAAACTGTCAATAAATTTCAGGTATATTTCCAATATGAGCTGCATATACTGGCAGGAAAACCAATTGAAGGGAGGGCTTAATATGCCGGAAAATGAGAAAGAAAAGGCTGATATTGACGACTTGATTTTTGATGAGGATGACGGAGGACCCAGCGAAAGATAACAATTATCGCTTACTTTGACTGCTTTTTCCGAATTCCTCTTTACAGATGCGGAATTTTCGGATATAATATTGGGCGAAAATGTAAAAATCTACGAAATGAGTGAAAACCTATGAACATCGAATTTGATGCCTATAAGCAAAAGCTCAATGATATCAAGCTCGCCCTGGATAATTTGGCGGATTCTTTGAATCTGGAAGGTTTGCGCAGTGAGCTGGAGCGCTATCAGGCGATGCAGGAAGCTCCCGGTTTTTGGGATGATCCTGAAAAGAGCCAAAAGATCGTTATGAAAGCCAGACAGGCAGAGAACAAGGTGGAGCGTTATGCCAAGATGCGTGCCACCTGGGATGACCTGATGACCATTTGTGAAATGGCAGAGGAAGAGGATGACGACTCCATGCTGTCGGAACTGAAGGAAGGCTTCGAACTGCTGGTAAGCGAAATGGAGTCCTGCCGCCTGGAAACACTGCTGACCGGCAATTATGATGCCAACAATGCGCTGATGAGCTTCCACGCCGGCGCCGGCGGCACAGAGGCACAGGATTGGTGCCAAATGCTGTACCGTATGTACACCCGTTGGGCAGAGCGCCACGGATTTACCTACAAGATTCTGGACTATATGGAAGGCGATGAGGCCGGCCTGAAGTCTGCTGACATCCTGATCGAAGGCACCAATGCCTACGGCTTCCTGAAGGGTGAGAACGGTGTGCACCGTTTGGTGCGTGTTTCCCCCTTTGATGCCAATTCCCGTCGGCAGACATCTTTCTCTGCGGTGGAGGTTATTCCTGAAATTCCGGATGACAGCAACGATGTGGAGATCCGTCCTGAGGACTATGAGATGCAGGTGTTCCGTTCCTCCGGCGCAGGCGGTCAGCATATCAACAAGACATCTTCCGCTGTCCGCTTGATCCATAAGGCTACCGGTATCGTTGTCGCTTGTCAGACCGAGCGCAGCCAGTTCCAAAACAAGGAAAACTGTCTGCGTATGCTGCGCTCCAAGCTGGTGGAGATCAAGGAGCGTGAGCATCTGGATAAGATCTCTGACATCAAGGGTGTCCAGCAGAAGATCGAGTGGGGCAGCCAGATCCGCAACTATGTCTTTATGCCCTATACCCTGGTCAAGGATACCCGTACCGGCTGCGAGACCGCAAATGTAAACGCGGTTATGGACGGTGCGTTGGATCCCTTTATTCAGAGTTATTTGAACTGTTTGGCAACCGGAAACTGGGTTACCAAATAAAAAATTGCAAAAAATCAAAAAATCACTTGATATTTTCGTTTTACTGTGCTATTATTTATTGGCTATGTAACACCCGTGGAGGGAGGTAAAGGAAATGATTGTTCTGAAGTATATCAATATCGCTTTGGTTGTTTTGAGCAGCATCGCTCTGATTGCGACCATTCTGCTGCAGTCCGGCAAGGAATCCGGTATGGGCTCTATCACCGGTAAGAACGAAACTTACCTGAGCAAGAGCAAGTTTGGCACCCTGGATAAGGCCCTGGCTTCTGCTACGAAGTGGCTGGTTCTTGGTTGGGCTGTCCTGACTTTGACTCTGCACCTCTTCCCCTAATCACATAAAATGTAGCCGCAGGGAGCTCCCTGCGGTTATTTTTATAGACTTTTCCTTGCGCGTGTGGTATGCTGAAGGAAACCAAGCAGAAAGGTGATGGATATGGAAAATTATAAGCTTACCGGCCTTGAGCCCCGGGCGGTATTTCGTTATTTTGAGGAAATTTGTGCCATTCCCCACGGAAGCGGCAATACAAAGCAGATCAGCGACTATTTGGTTGCGTTTGCAAAAAAGCAGGGAATTCGCTATATTCAGGATGATTTGAATAATGTGATTTTGTTCGCAGATGGCACTTGCGGCTATGAGGACCACGCACCTGTGATTTTGCAGGGGCATATGGATATGGTCTGCGAGAAGGATGCTGATTGCCCCATCAATATGGACACCGATGGCCTTGACATTGCCCACGATGGAAGCTGCGTTTACGCTAAGGGTACTACGCTGGGCGGCGATGACGGCATTGCCGTTGCTTATGCGCTGGCGCTGCTGGCTGACAGAACTATTCCCCATCCGCCATTGGAGGTTATTATCACCGTTGACGAGGAAACCGGTATGTACGGCGCTGCCGGTATTGATCTTTCTATGCTCAAAGGCAGAACGATGCTGAATCTTGACTCGGAGGATGAGGGTATTTTTACCGTTGCCTGCGCCGGTGGCGCCAGAGCGACATTGACGCTGCCGGTAGAGCGCAGAGCTGTCTACGGCCCTTGCGTCAAGCTGACAATAGACGGCTTGCAGGGCGGACACTCCGGCGTTGAGATCCACAAAAAGCGTGCCAATGCCAATAAGGTGATGGGCGAACTTCTCAGCCGGGTGCAGAATTTGATGCCCGTGTGCATTACCAAGCTGGAAGGCGGCGCCAAGGACAATGCGATTCCCCGGTCTTGCACCGTGACCTTTGTGGCTTTGGGAATGTATATCGAGCGCATCAACGATATCACCGCACAGCTGGAAAAGGAAATCCGGGAGCAGTATGATGAGCCCGAAGTACGCATTTGGGGCGACGATGTGGACGCCCTGGGCGGCAATGCCTTGACGACGGAGGCCTCCTCGCAGGTAATTGCAATGCTCAACAGCGTGCCCAATGGCATTCAGGCCTGGAGCGCGGATATCCCCGGCCTGGTGCAGACCAGCCTGAATTTGGGCGTGCTTCGCCTGGATGAGCAACTGAAAATGACCTTTGCGGTACGCAGCAGCTTGAATCAGGAGAAGCGGGATTTGCTTGCGCAGTTGAAGGGAATTGCATCGATGTTCAATGGTGGCTACAGCGATACCGGCGATTATCCAGCCTGGGAGTATAGGAAGGATTCCAAACTCCGTGACCTGATGGTAAAGACCTTTACCGAAAAATTTGGCAAAGCGCCTGACGTTGTGGCGATCCACGCCGGTTTGGAATGTGGCCTGCTCAGCGACAAACTGCCGGGGCTGGATTGCGTTTCCATCGGCCCGGATATGCACGATATCCACACCAGTCGTGAGCGCCTGGAGATTGAATCCACCCGCCGCACCTGGGAATTCCTGCTGGATGTTTTGAAAGCGCTATAACGAAAATGACCTGCCTTGGGCAGGTCATTTTTTGCAAATAAGTCCTTTGATCCAGCGCAGATCCTCTTTGCTCAGGATTCGCATCAGGAAAAGCAGACACAGAAGAATGATTGCATAGGCGGCGCTGCGGAAAACTGCACCGGTAACAAAACGGCAGACCCAAACGGCAAGCGCGGCTGCAGCCAGCGTCAGTAGGGGAATGTGACAGGGGATCTTTTGAACTGTGATGCGCAGAAGCCGCCGTAGACTTAGGCAGAAATTGATAATATGCGTCACAAGAAAACTGATATAATAGCCCAATATGCCGTATTTTGGCAATAAAAAGTATAGAAATGTTACATCCATCGTGTTGGTGAGGATGTTGTAGCGGACAGATGCCTTTTGCTCCCCAAGACCTTTTATCATCGCATCTGTTACGCCGTCGCAGTATAGCATTACGGCAAGCAGGGAAAACCAGCGCAGGTATGTACCGGCTTCTTTGCTGTTGTATAGCGCCATACACAGCTCGTCTGCGCTAAGAAACAGAATGCCGCCGCAAAGCGTACCGTAGAGCAATGCGATCCGCAGGCTCTTTTGCACCAAGTAGTGGATGCGCAGTGTGCTGCCGGCGGCCCGGCATCGAGCAAGCTCCGGGATCAGAAGTTCAGTTAGACCAAAGAGAATCGCCATCGGGAAGGTGAGGATCGGGAACACCATTCCGCACACTGTACCGAACGCAGCCAGCGGTGAGATCGCACCGGAGTATAGAGCCAGCCGTTTGGGCACCATCAAATTCTCGATTGTAGAAATGCCGGTGCGCAGATCGTCTGCCAATGCAAGGGGAATTGCCGTATGCGCCAGCTGCTGAGCCACACGCAGGCGGGAAAAAGTTTTAGGCCGCTCCAATATTCGCAAAATTACAAGGCTCAGCAGAGTGAAGCAGGCGCCCATAGCGCTGCCCATCACCACAGCCTGGCAAGACCTTGCTGCTTCTTGACCTGACCATAGGGATAGAAGGGTTACGGTGCAGATCATACAGCAAATTTGCTCAGCTATCTCAACGGCTGCCAGCGTGCCAATACGGCTGGCACCGGTGAAATAGCCCACCATTACCCCCGTAAGACAATTGATCGGCAGAAACGCTGCAAACAGCCTCAAAGAGGAAACGGTATTGGGGTTACCAATCCATTTTTCAGCGATCTGTGGTGCGAAAATATACACAGCGCCGCCGACAACTGCGCTGCAGATCACGCTATACAGCAAGCACCCGGACAGCACCCAGGTGACATTTTGCGGCTTCTTTCGACCGATCTGCTCGGCGGTCAAATACATCGTTGCGGTGCGGATGCCTGCCATACCCGCAACCAAGGCCATAGAGCCTACGCTCATTACCAATTGCAGCAGACCAATGCCCTCTGCGCCAATTTGGGAGGACAGGTACACCTGGAAGGATGTCCCCACCAGCCGTAGCAGCAGATTGACTCCGGTCAGCAGCAGGGCACTATAGAATATAGGAAGCTTCTTGGGCAAAATAAATCCCCCCTTGTCCGAAGTTTATGCGGACAAGGAGGGGAGTATGTTCGTTTTCAGGGGTTAAACTGCTTGCAATGGAATGCCAGGGGACATTCAGCACATCTGGGCGCTCTTGCTGTGCAAATTTCTCTGCCGAACAGCACGATGCGGTGGCAAAAATCGGAGCTTTCTTCCGGCGGCAGGATTTTTCGCAGCTGCGTTTCCACTTTCTCCGGGTCTTTGCTGCCATCGGTCAGACCCAAGCGGCCACAGATGCGAATGCAGTGGGTATCGCAGACTACGCTGCCGGGTACTGCATACAGATCGCCCAGCAGCAGGTTTGCCGTTTTGCGGCCAACGCCGGGGATCTTCAGCAAAGACTCCATATCGCCGGGAACTTTTCCGCCGTAATCGGAGATGAGCATTTGGCAACCCAGCACAATATCCCGGGCCTTGTGCTTATAAAAGCCGCAGGAGTGGACATAGCTCTCAATGTCAGCAATATTTGCGTTTGCCATCGCTTCCAGCGTTGGATAGGCGGCAAAGAGGGCAGGGGTGACCAGGTTGACCCGGGCATCGGTGCACTGGGCAGAAAGGCGAACTGCAATCATAAGCTCATAGTCCTTGCTGTAATGCAGGGCGCAGGCGGGATTGGGGTATTTCAGCTTCAGGGCTTCGATGATGGCGCTGACCTTTTTCTGCATAAGCGCACCTCCTTTTTCCCTATAATATCACAAATTTCGGGGAATGAAAAGATGCAATTTATGGCTCTTGCTGGATAATTTCTGCGCTGAGTGCGGAAATTTCATACGCAGTTCGCTCCTCCGGGCCATCTTCCGTCTGCTTTGTGTAGATGCGGCTTTGCAATCTGCCACGGATACAAATCTGATCCCTGACCTGGCATTGGGAAATTTCCTGGGCCGTTCTGCCCCAAAGTATGCAGGGCAGGTAATCGGCTCTGTGAAAAGCCCGGGGAATCGCCAGCATCACATCGCAAATTTCTCTGCCCAGTGGTGTACGCCGAAAAATTGGCTCTTTGCAGATAAACCCTGTGACTACCACATCATTGGCAGGTTCGGCATCCTCAGCAATGATATCGGATGCGAAAATGAAGATCATTAGGTGCCGGACACCGTTTGTGCGGCTGTTGTGGGAGCGGATCTGCCCGGTAACGGTCAGCATTTCGCCACCGGAAAGATCAATCCGGTTCATAACGATTTCCGGTGCGATTACCTGCAGCGCATCCACAGTACCGGACAGACGGGGAATTTCCAGCACAAAGCGATAAAATCGCTTGCCGTGGTTTTCGTGGGAGAATACCGGCAGTTCACGCAGGCTGCCGCAAACCGTGATTTGGTTGACTGTATGTTCCATAGTATCACCTCAAGTTCAGATGTATGGAACATTCTATGCGTATAAAAACGAAAAAGACCGCCCAAAGGGCAGCGCACCCTAGTGAGCGGTCTTTTATTTGAAATATTACAGACCCATTTCGGCCTTAACTTCGCCAAAGCAACGGATGGCAAAGTCCAGGTCTTCCTTGGTATGACCAGCAGAGATCTGTGTGCGGATGCGATCGCGCTCCTTGGGCACGACGGGGTAGCAGAATGCAACCACATACACACCCTTATCCAGCATACGGCGGGCAAATTCGTGGGCGACCTTGGGATCGTACAGCATAACGGGTACGATGGGATGCTCACCGGGCAGCAGATCGAAGCCCAGCTTTTCCATACCGGCACGGAAGTAACGGGCGTTCTCGTGGACCTTATCACGCAGAGCGGTGGATTCCTCCAGCAGCTCGATGGTGCGGATGGTGGCAGCGCAGATAGCAGGTGCTACGGTGTTGGAGAACAGGTAAGGACGGCTGCGCTGACGCAGCAGGTCAACGATGGGCTGACGGGCAGCAGTATAGCCGCCGGAAGCACCGCCCAGCGCCTTACCGAAGGTGCCGGTAATGATGTCAATGCGATCCATAACACCGCAGAATTCAGATGTGCCACGGCCGTGGTCACCCATAAAGCCGACTGCGTGGCTGTCATCGACCATTGTCAGGGCATCGAATTCGTCTGCCAGGTCGCAGATTGCCTTCAGGTTGGCAATATAGCCGTCCATGGAGAAGACACCATCGGTGGCGATCAGGATCTTCTTGCAGCCGCTGGCTCTTGCATCTTCCAGGCAACGGCGCAGGTCTTCCATATTGTTGTTCTTGTAGCGATAGCGCTTGGCCTTGCAAAGGCGAACACCGTCAATAATGGATGCGTGGTTCAGCTCATCGGAAATAACGGCATCCTCAGCGCTCAGCAGCGTTTCAAACAGACCGCCGTTGGCATCAAAGCAGGAGGAGTAAAGAATGGCATCGTCCATACCCACGAAGGCGGAGATCTTCTTCTCCAGGTCCTTGTGGATCTGCTGGGTGCCGCAGATAAAGCGGACAGAGCTCAGACCGAAGCCCCAATTGTCATAGCTTTCCTTGGCTGCAGCAATCAGCTCAGGATGTGCGGAAAGACCCAGGTAGTTGTTAGCGCACATATTGACAACGCCGGTGGTCTTGGTGGTGTCGATGCGGGAACGCTGGGGAGTGGTGATGATACGCTCGTCACGCCAGGTGCCTGCCTCACGGATGGCTTCCAGCTCCTGGGTGATTGCAGTAAGTGCAGATTTCATAATTATTCTCCCTTCTTGGTGGTCCAGTCCAGAACAACCTTGCCGGAACGGCCGCTGTTCATAGCCTCAAAGCCCTTCTCAAACTCGGTGTAGTGGAAGCGGTGGGTAATGACGGGAGTCAAATCCAAACCACCCTGCACCATATAGCTCATCTGATGCCAGTTGTCCATCTTGCGACCGTAGATGCCCTGCAGGGTCAGACCCTTGGTGATAATGGTGTTCATATTCAGGCTGACAGGCTTATTGCTGATGCCCAGCAGGGAAATCTTACCGCCGTTGCGCATAACGCTGATCATCTGCTCCAGCGCCATACCGTTGCCAGACATTTCCAGACCCACATCGAAGCCTTCTGTCAGGCCCTGCTCGCGCATAATCTTGGTCAGGTCTTCCTTGGCGGTGTTGACAGCGGCATCCACACCCATTTTCTTAGCAAGATCCAGGCGATAGTCGTTAACATCGGTAATGATGACACGGCGGGCGCCGGCGAACTTACAAATGCCTGCGGCAATGATGCCAATAGGACCAGCACCGGTGATCAGCACGTCCTCACCGATCAGATCAAACATCAGAGCCGTATGGGTGGCGTTACCGATGGCATCAAAGAATGCAACCACATCCTCAGGCAGAGACTCATCAATGATGACCACATTGCTTTCGGGAATGCACAGATATTCGGCAAATGCACCGTCACGGTCAACGCCGACGCTGACGGTATCTTTGCACCACTGAATATTGCCGGTGTGGCAGTTGCGACAGTGGTGGCAGGTAAGATGTCCTTCGCCGGACACACGCTGGCCTACCTTCAGGCCGGTAACACCGGCACCCAGCGCAGCGATTTCGCCTACATATTCGTGACCAATGGTCATAGGAGCCTTAATGTGCTCCTGTGCCCAGGGATCCCAGTTGAAAATATGTACGTCGGTACCGCAAATGGCGGTCTTGTGTACCTTGATCAACACCTCACCGGGACCGGGGGTGGGGACGGGTACTTTGCGCAGCTCCAAACCGGGACCTGCAACGGGTTTTACGATGGCATCCATAAGTCTTTCCATGGTTAAACCTCCAAAATTTGTAATTCTCCATTTATTTTAGCACAGACCATCCACGCTTTCAAGTGGTCAGACGGTACCGAGTGCAATTAAAATTTATCCTTTATCGCTTTTTCTTGTTTTGCCCGGTTTTTGCAGGCTTTTTGCCGCCTGCAGGACGGGGAACAGGCTTCTTCAGCGCCGATCTGGGTGGCGGCGAGGAATGAGTAGTCCTGGGGGGAATTGCCCGGATCAGACATTTCGGCCCGGAGCCAATCAGGTCCTCCCGATGCGCTTTAATCAGCGCCTCTTTGACCAGGTAATAATTCCTGGGATTTCGGTACTGGATCAGCGCACGCTGCATTGCCTTCTCGTGAGGGTCCGTGGGGACATAGACCTTCTCCATCGTCCTTGGGTCAATGCCGGTGTAGTACATTACGCTGGAGAGCGTAGAGGGCGTGGGATAGAAATCCTGCACCTGCTCCGGATTATAGCCCATTTCCCGGATGTATTCGGCAAGCTCGATGGCTTCCTTTAAGGTAGAGCCGGGGTGGCTTGACATCAGATAGGGGACAAGGAACTGATTCATTCCGTATTGCTTATTCAAAGCATAGTATCTGTCCACAAAGCGGTTGTAGACCGCATTTCTCGGCTTGCCCATTCGGTCAAGCACCGCATCGGATACGTGCTCCGGCGCTACTTTCAACTGGCCGGAAATGTGGAACTGCACCAACTCCTTGAAGAAGGTGTCTTTCTTATCCGCCAGCAGGTAGTCGAAGCGGATGCCACTGCGGACAAAAACCTTCTTAACGCCTGGGATCTTACGCAGCTTACGCAGTAGCGAAACATAGTCGGAGTGGTCAGCCTTCAAATTTTTGCAAGGGGTGGGGTAGAGACATTGCCGGCCACCGCAAGTGCCCTTGGAAAGCTGCTTTTCACAAGCAGGGTGGCGGAAGTTGGCAGTAGGGCCGCCTACATCGTGGATATAGCCCTTAAAATCCTTATCCTTTGCCATCAATTCTGCTTCCTTGAGGATGGATTCGTGGCTCCGAGTCTGAATAATGCGACCTTGATGGAAGGTCAGCGCACAGAAGGAACAGGCACCGAAGCAGCCACGGTTACTGACAAGGCTGAATTTGACCTCCTCAATGGCTGGCACACCGCCGGCCTTGGCATAGCTTGGATGCCACGTGCGCTCATACGGCAGGTCATAGACCGCATCCATCTCCTGGGTTGACAGAGGCTTTTGGGGCGGATTCTGAACCACATAGAGGTTACCATAGGGCTCAGCAAGCCGCTTGGCGGTAAAGGGGTCACAATTGCCGTACTGTACCTTAAAGGATTCGGCATATTTGCGCTTATTGGACTTTACTTCCTCATAAGACGGCAGGGTTATGGTAGGCAGGGAATCGTCAAGCTGCGCGGTCTTAAATACCGTTCCGTCAATGTAGGTGATGTCTTTTACATCCATGCCGGAGTTTAAGGCATCGGCAATCTCCACGATGCTACGCTCACCCATACCGTACATCAGCAGATCTGCCTGGCTGTCCAGCAATATGGAGCGCTTCATAGATTCCGACCAGTAATCGTAATGGGCCAACCGCCGCAGGCTGGCTTCAATGCCACCGATGAGAATGGGGATATTCTTATAAGTCTGCCGGATCAGATTGCAATAGACTACAGTTGCATAGTCCGGCCGCTTGCCCATCACACCACCGGGGGTGAAGGCATCGGTCTTTCGCTTGTGCTTGGTGACGGAATAGTGGTTGACCATCGAGTCCATATTACCGCCGGACACCAAAAAGCCCAGCCGGGGCGCACCAAACACGTCAATAGACTTGGGATTTTTCCAATCGGGCTGGGAGATAATTCCCACGCTGTAGCCGTGACTTTCCAGCACCCGGCTGATGATGGCGTGACCGAAGGATGGGTGATCCACATAGGCGTCACCGATGACATAGACAAAGTCGCACTGTGTCCAGCCCCGTGCCAGCATATCCTCTTTACAAATGGGAAGAAAGCGCATAGTGATCCTCCGGTAGTTTTTTCGTTATTATAGCACCTTTTCTTCGGAAATGGAAGAATAAAAATCCGGGAAGTATGATAACTTCCCGGAGTGTTTTATGCAGGATAGCAATTGATGATCCAAATCAGAATCGGCACCGCAAGGCTGAACAGGCTGACCAGCCACGGTGTCAGCAAACGCTTGGAGCAGAACATCAGAAGCAGGCACAGCGCTGTGATTGCGATAGGGCCAAGAACTGCGATGCCACGGCCAACCACAAAGTCAAACGTTCCGTCCAACTGCAGACCAAAGCCCACTTTTTCCGGAAGCACACTTAAATTGCGGATGGCCAAAATTACAGCGCCAAGAATAACAGGAATCGCCAAAACAAACTGCTTGAATTTGACGATGAACTTCCAGGCATTGGATACGCGGTCACCAGCCTTGCGGAGGGAGGCGCTGGCCTTCTCACGGCCGGAAGCGGATTTTTCCACAAAATTGTCCCATTTTTCAGTCATTGATTCGATAAAGCTCATAGAATACCTCCAAGGGTACGATTCACGTAAGCAAGTTTACCACATTTGTGGGGCTTTTGCAAGTGGCTTAGCGCTTGTTATCCCGATACAATGTGGCAAGACCCTTCACGATCAGGTCTTTGTCATAGATCATCGGCGTTTTGCACAGAGGCACAATGAATTTTGCGATGCCGCCGGTGGCGATGACGGTGCATTTATGGCCAAGCTCTGCTTCCATACGCTGGATCATTCCATCCAGCATACAGGCGTTGCCGATCATAATGCCGCTGCGCATACAATCGATGGTATTGCGGCCAATGGCCTTTTTAGGCTGATCCAGCTGCAGGCCGGGCAGCAGGGCAGTACGGTCTGTCAATGCATCCAGGGAGATCTTCACACCGGGGCAGATGCAACCGCCGATCAATGCGCCGGTCTCATCCAAAACGGTCATTGTGGGGGCGGTGCCCATATCAATGACGGTCAGCGGCGGCGTATGCTCACGCAGGGCCGCTACGCTGCCAACAACAAGGTCAGCTCCGGTTTGGGAAGGGTTCTCAATCTTGATATTCAGACCCGTCTTAAGGCCGGGACCAACCACCAGGCTGGATTTACCGGTAAGCTTCTTGATGGCTGTTTGCATCGAGTTCAGAACCTGAGGCACAACGGAGGCAATGATGGTGCCCTCGATTTCCTCAGGCTTGATGTGATACACATCCAGGATCATACTCAGGTCGATGCAGTATTCATCGGAAGTTTTGGTGGCATCGGTGCGAAGCCGCGCCTCCATCAGGATCTTGTCCGCTTCAACACCGCCAAGGACGATGTTGGAATTGCCAATATCAATAGTAAGAATCATTTCTTTCCCTCCAAATCACGGATGCGCACAATGGTGCAGCTTGAAATTGCGTTATTTTCGGTCTCGATCAGGGCAACGCTGCCATCGGCACAGTTGCAGGCGCCGGGGTTGAGGATCAACAGCGCACCTTCTTGATGGCAATCCATCACGTGGGCATGACCGTAAAGGGCAACCTGCGCGTTTTGCTCTCTTGCGTCTGCCACAAGCCGGTGCAAGCCGCTTTTTACGCCGTGCAGGTGTCCGTGTGTCATATAGAATTTTACGCCGCCGATGCTGTAGCAGAGAATTTTAGGCGTATCCTGGGGGCAGCGGCAGAAATCGCCATTACCGGGCAGAATGTGAAACCGAATGTGGTGATATTCTTCCGCCAGGGTCTCGGCATTGTCGTAGTAATCGCCAAGATGGATAACTGCTTCGGGCTTTAAGGTGTCGATGGCCAGGCGCATATATCGCATAGTGCTGTGGGAATCGGACATAACGAGAATTCTCATAGTTCACCAACCCTCTTACCATTGCATATAGTATAACACAACGCTTCTATTATAGCAGGAAAATGGACAGGAGGCAACGATATGCAGAAAAAAACTGAAGGATTTGACGAATTTCCCCTGCATCAGGCTGCCGCAATGGCAAAAAGCGAGGCAGGACAGCAGCTAATCGGGCTGTTAAGAAGCCAAAACGCAGATAAGCTCCAGCGTGCAATGCAGCAGGCAAGAGCGGGGGATTTTGCGTCGGCGAAGGAAATATTGGAGCAGATGATGGCGTCGGAGCAGGCCCAGCAGCTGCTGAAGAAGCTGCAGGAGTAGCCTATGGATGGAATGGAAGAGAAGCTGAATGCGATTTTGGGCAACCCCCAAATGATGCAGCAAATTATGTCCATGGCCCAGGCAATGGGTCAGCAGGAAGAGCCAAAACCGGAGCCGCCACCGCAAAATAACGGGCCAGGATTGGATCTTGCAATGATCCAGAAGCTCAGCGGGCTTGCCCGGCAATCCAGCATCGATAAAAACCAGCAGAATCTTTTGCGTGCCTTGGGGCCATACCTGAGCCGGGAACGGATCACAAAACTGGAGAAGGCAATGCGTGCAGCTAAAATCGCCGGAATCGCATCTACAGCGCTATCAGGCTCCGGCATCTCATTACTTTCAGGCAGGTGAAGCTATGTATAACCGTTATGTTCCGCAACCCGACGGCTCGTTCCGCCGCAATTACATCCCGGATCCGCCACCGCCACGCAGACCGGCACCGCCACCGGAGCCGGAGTGTCCTCCACCACCGGAGCCAGAGTGTCCGCCGCCGATTCCGGACAAGGGACATCCGCAGCAGGAGCAACGCAGACCGCCTTGTCAGCAACATACCGGCGCAGGGGACTTTCTGCGCCGTCTGCTGCCAAAGAATCTGGACACCGGCGATTTGCTGGTGATAATTTTGCTGCTTTTGATGGCAGGGGATTGCGCCGAAGATAAAAATACAGCGCTATTGACCCTTGCGCTGTATCTGTTTATGTGAAAATGCCCGCCAAACGGCGGGCATTTTGATTATCTAGCAACGAAGCCGACTTTTTTGTAGACCTTGCGCAGAGTCTTTTCGGCGACATAAGATGCCTTCTGTGCGCCGTCCCGGAAGACGCCTTCCAGGTAGGCCTTGTCCTTCATCAGGCGCTCTGCTTCCTCCCGGATGGGACGCAGCAACTCCACAACGGCTTCACCGACAGCAGGCTTGAACTTGCCGTAGCCGCAGCCGGCAAACTCGGCCTCAATCTCTTCATAGGTCTTGCCGGTAACAGCGCTGTAAATGGTCATCAGGTTGGCAACGCCGGGCTTATTCTCCTTGTCAAAGCGGACGCAGTTCTCGGTGTCAGAGTCAGTAATGGCACGCTTGAATTGCTTCATAATCACCTCAGGCGCATCCATCAGCAGCACACGGCCGGTATCCTCATCCTCAGACTTGGACATTTTGGCAGTGGGATTGGTCAGACTCATAATTCTTGCGCCCACCTTGGGAACGTAGGGCTCAGGAATCTTGAACACATCGCCATAAACACCATTGAAGCGGCGGGCAATGGTGTGGCACAGCTCCACGTGCTGCTTCTGATCCTCACCGACGGGGACGAAATCAGGCTGATACAGCAAAATATCCGCTGCCATCAGGCTGGGGTAAGTAAAGAGACCGCCGTTGATATTGTCAGCATTCTTTGCGGACTTGTCCTTAAACTGGGTCATACGGCTCAGCTCACCGAACATAGAGTAGCAATTCAAGACCCAGCCCAGCTCTGCATGCTGGTGTACGTGGCTCTGAATAAACAGCGTGTTTTTCTCAGGATCAAGACCGCAGGCAATGTACTGCGCCAGCTGCTCCAGCGTACGGCGACGTAAAGATGCGGGATCCTGCCGGACGGTAATGGCGTGCAGGTCAGCCATAAAGTAGAAGCAGTCAAATTCATCGGCACGCTCTTTCCAATTCTTAATGGCGCCCAGATAGCTGCCCAGGGTCAGATCACCGGAGGGCTTGATACCGGACAACATTCTTTTCTTTGCAACAATTTCTTCCATAATGGATTCACCTCGTAATTTCCATATCAATATCCGCATTTTATCACACTGATAAGAAAAACGCAATCTAAAATTGACTTTATTGCCGGGAGATGCTATAGTATTTGCAGAAAAATTTGAGAATTGAGGTAATCACTATGGATTATCAAGCCTTAGCGCAGTTGCTTTTTCCGGATGTAACGGATACTCCCGAAATGCTGGAGGAAAAGTATCCTGTCCGTAACCTGCCGGAGGGCGCGGTCGTGACCCGTATGGCACCGTCTCCCACCGGATTTGTCCACCTGGGCAATTTGGTACAGGGTCTGACTGCTGAACGTATGGCTCATCAGAGCGGCGGCGTGCTGTTCCTTCGTGTGGAAGATACAGACGCCAAGCGGGAGGTTCCCGGTGCGGTTGAGGTGCTCATCGATACGCTGAAGCACTACGGTATCGCCTTTGATGAAGGCGCTACCCACGATGGTGATAACGGCATTTACGGCCCATACCGTCAAAGACAGCGTGCAGGTCTATACCACGTATATGCCAAGAAGCTGGTTTCTCAGGGTATGGCATATCCCTGCTTCTGCACCGAGCAGGAGCTGGCAGCTATGCGGGAAAAGCAGGAAGCCAACAAGGAAACCACCGGCTATTACGGCAAGTACGCAATGTGGCGTGATCGCTCTATGGAGGAGATCCAGGCGAAGCTGGATGCTGGCGCTCCTTGGGTGCTGCGCTTCCGCTCGGAAGGCTCCATCTCCAATCAGTTTAAGTTTGATGATCTTGTCAAGGGTAAGCTGACCATTACGGAAAATGATGTGGATCACGTACTGCTGAAATCCGACGGCATTCCCACTTATCACTTTGCCCACGCAGTGCATGATCACCTGATGCGCACCACCCACGTTGTCCGCGGTGATGAATGGCTGGCAACGCTGCCGTTCCACATTCAGCTGTTCCGGGCGCTGGACTTTAAGCTGCCCAAGTATGTCCACATCGGACCGCTGATGAAAATGGACGGCACCTCCAAGCGCAAGCTCTCCAAGCGGAAAGATCCTGAGCTGGCTCTGACCTTCTATAAGGCAGAGGGCTTCCCGGTGAAGGCGGTTTATGAGTATATTATGACCATCCTGAACTCCAATTTTGAGGATTGGCGCAGAGCCGAGCCGGATAAGGAAGCTACGGAGTTTAAGTTCAGCCCCAAGAAGCTCAATCCTGCCGGCAGCTTGTTTGACTATGCCAAGCTGACCGACGTTTCCAAGAATGTCATTTCCAAGATGGATGCGGAGACTGTTTATGCATTGCTGCTGGAGTGGGCTCAGGAATTTGATGCGGACTTTGCCCAAAAGCTGGCTGCCGATAAGGACTTTGCTGTTGCGATTCTTGCCATCGGCCGTGGCGGCAAGAAGCCGAGAAAGGACCTGGCTACCTGGAAAGAGGCCAAGCCCTATATGGGCTTCTTCTATGACGAGTACCTGGAAGCACCCGCGTTTGACGAGAAATTCGACAAGGCGGTCATCAAGACCGTATTGGAGAAGTTTGTGGCATCTTATGACGCCGCTGACGACTCTGCAGCCTGGTTTGAGAAGGTTAAGGATATTACGACAGCTATCGGCTTTACAACCGATATGAAGGCCTATAAGGCCGATCCTGCCGCATTCCCCGGAACGGTGGCGGATGTATCCACCTTTATCCGTCAGGCAGTTACCGGCAAGACCAATTCCCCGGATCTTTACACGGTTATGCAGATCCTGGGCAAGGACCGCTCGTTGCAGCGGATCAATAAGGTGATCGCTACTTTGTAAAACAAGAAAACCTCCAACGGAACACCGTTGGAGGTTTTTTATCAGCTTTCCAGGGATTTGACAAAGGCGTTCTTGTCCTCGGCCTTGTAAAATGCAGAGCCGGCAACAAGCACATCGGCGCCGTTTTCCTTGCAGATTTCTGCGGTGACAACATCTACGCCGCCATCCACTTCCAGGTGACAGCCGGGCTTGTGGGTGTCGATCATTTCCTTCAAAGCCTTCAGCTTGGGCATCATATCCGCCATAAATTTCTGACCGCCGAAACCAGGCTCAACGGTCATTACCAGCACCAGCTCACACTTGTGCAGGTAGGGGAGTACCGTTTCCGCCGGGGTCTTGGGCTTGACTACAATGCCGGGCTTGACACCGTTTGCGATGATCTTGTCAAGCGTTGCATCAATATTTTCGGGAGTATCGGATTCTACGTGAATGGTCAGATAATCCGCACCGGCCTTGCAGAATTCGTCTACATAGCGGATGGGCGTATCGATCATCAGGTGAACATCCAGCACCATATTGGTAATGGGGCGCAGCGCCTTGACCATAGAGTAGCCAAAGGAAATGTTGGGAACGAAATGACCGTCCATAATATCCACATGGAGCCACTTTGCACCGGCAGCTTCCGTCATCTCAATATCCCGTTGCAGATTTACATAGTCCGCAGACAACATAGAAGGAGAAATAATCGCCATAACAGTACCTCCTGAAAAATAAAAAGAAATCCGGAGGCGAGTGCCTCCGGATTTTTGGTGGGCGAGGCGGGACTTGAACCCGCACGTCCGCAGTGAACACTAGAACCTGAATCTAGCGAGTCTACCAATTCCACCACTCGCCCATATGTAGTTGCTCTTTACAGCCCCCGTATCATAGCACGAGAATTTCGATTTGTCAACAGGAAATTTGATAAATTTTCAAGAAAATTTTTAGTCCTTGTAATAGAGCATACAATGGCAGTAGCCTGTGAAATCCGGATCGGCAATCTGTTCTTTGAATTCCTTGCAGATGCACTTGTTATCTTCGGTGCGCTCCAATCTGCAGGGGCAGTATCCGCCGGTGCGTTTCAGACCTTCCCGAATGGTGGCGACCATTTCCTTGTCATCATTTAAGCGAACAGCCATTGCTTCACTTCCTTTCAAAAACATTATATCAATTTTGTCAAGTATAGTATGTTGTATATACAGAAAACACCACCCAGCAGGGTGGTGTTTTGGCGGAGTGAGAGGGATTTGAACCCTCGCGCGCTTTTTAGACGCCTACTCCCTTAGCAGGGGAGCCCCTTCGGCCTCTTGGGTATCACTCCGTAGCCGAAAGCAATATTTGATTGCCAAAGTATTCTAGCATACCCATTTTCGTTTGTCAAGCCGTATTTCCGACCGTGTTGAACATTTATTTTGCAATCTGAATTCAGAATGTAACAAGGCCACCCAGGCGGGTGGCCTTGTAGCTTTATATTTACCTTTTCACTGTCAGCTTGACCTTGGTGGTGTAGACGGTATTGCCGCCGTTGTCCTTGACACGGCAGCGATAGTAGTTGCCGTTATGGGTGGTTTTGCTGGTGAAGGTAAAGGTGGCCTTCCTTGCGGAGCTGGAAGAGCAGTTCTTCCAGGTCTTGCCGCCGTCGGTGGAGCACTGCCACTGATAAGTCTTACCAGCGCCGGTGGCCTCAACCACAAACTTGGCAGTCTTGCCTTTGGTCACGGTCTTGCTGACCGGCTGCTCGGTGATACCCAGCACATACAGCCGGACGGCATCGGTGTAAACCGTATTACCTGCGTTGTCTTTGATCCGGCAGCGGTAGTAATTGCTGCTGTGGGACGTCTTGGCGGTGAAGGTGAAGGTTGCACTGGTGGCGCTGGAGGAGGAACAATTCTTCCAGGTCTTGCCGTCAGTGGAAACCTGCCACTGGTAGGTTTTTCCTGCGCCGGTAGCCTTTACAGTGAACTTGACCTTCTCGCCGGCTTCTACCTTCTGCGTCTTGGGCTGGGTGGTAACGCTCAGAACATACAGCCGTACAGCATCGGTGTAAACCTTGTTGCCATCGGAATCCGTGATAACGCAGCGGTAGTAGTTGCTGCTGTGGCTGGTTTTGGATGTAAAGGTAAAGGTGGCCTTCTTAGCGGTGCTGGAGGAGCAGTTCTTCCAGGTCTTGCCGTCGGCAGAGGACTGCCACTGATACTTAAGACCGACACCGGTAGCTTTGACCGTAAACTTAGCAGTAGCGCCAACTTTCACCTTCGCCGTCTTGGGCTGAGTGGCAATTTTCGCTGCCGGCTCAATGACAAAGTGCAGAATCTTTTGACCGCTGTATTTGCCCTTCAGGGTAATCGTCACTTCATAATCACCGGCTTCAACTGCATTGCTGGGATAGCGCACAGTATAGTCGGTGCCTTCGATCAGAAGATTTCCCTGCGCGTCCTTAACAGCGACAGAGGGCTTCTTTGTTGTGCCATCAGCGATAATGCTTTGGCCTAAAATGCCGCATACATCCACACGGTGGATAATGCTTGTGGGGCCGTCAGCGCCGCAGGTTTCACACTTTTGCGTGATGCTGCCATCTGTTGCAAAGGTGGCCTTTACCACGGTAGGCATGAAGCTGTGATCTGCTGTGCCGATACAGGATTCGCAGTGCCAGGTTGCTGCAGCGATGATAGGATCTTCGATTGTGATATTCAATTTCTGCGCTTGCGTTCCGCGGTAGTAGACATCGGTCAGGTTATCGCAGAAGTAGAAAACATCCAAATCGATGTCGGTAACCGTTGCGGGAATTGTGATTTCCTTCAGGCTGGTATTGGCCCAGAACATACCATTGGGGATTCTGCAAAGCCCGCTGCCAATAACAGCGGTTTTCAGGTTGCTGCAATACTCAAAAACATGGGCTCCGACCTCCGTAACACTATCCGGGATGATAATGCTCTTCAGCCAGGAGCATTCCTTGAATGCATAGGATCCAATGCTGGTAAGACTGTTGGGCAGGGAAATGCTTTCAAGGTTTGTGCATCTTGAGAATGCACTTTCGCCAAGACTTGTTACACCATTGCAGAGTGTAACATTGGTCAGGCCGGTACAATCCATGAATGCGGCTTTCTCAATCATAGTAACACTGCCGGGAATCACAAGCTGGCGCAGATTGGTGCAGCCGTAAAATGCAGACGGACCGATCACGGCCACGTTGTTCGGAATTGTGATTTCGCTCAGGCTTGTGCAGCCGTAGAATGTGAATTCCTCAATGGTGCCAATTTTCTTTGATAATTGAATATCGCTCAGGCTTGTGCAGCTGCTAAAAGCACCATTTCCGATAGCGGTGACATTGTTGCTCATGGTTACGGTCTTCAGGTTGGTGCAATAGGCAAAGGCGTTGATGCCGATGGAGGTCACGCTGTCGGGCAGATGAACCTCAGTAATATCGGTACAAGACTGGAATGCCCAGGGATCAATGCCAACCACCGGATAGCCGCCCAAGGTGTCGGGAACGGTAATACTGCCGGTTGCGTACTCGCTGCAGCCGGTAATGTAAGCGCCATCTTCATAGATATTCCAGGAAAGATCCCACATAATCGGTGTGCAGTTATACAGAAGATTCAAATACTGCGGATGCTTGTTATTATCCAGCATGTGGATCGCATCCCATTGCTCCCGCGTGCCGGCGTAGAGAACCATGGCCTGAGATTCCTCCAGCGGATGCAGATTGAAGTTAAAGATGGTTGCAGTAGCGGGAATATAGACCTTCTTAAGATTGCAGGACCAGAATTGGCTGTCGATATTTGTAAGACTTTCGGGGAAATAGAGCCCGGTCAAATCGGAACAGTATTCAAAGGCATTGTTAAGGGAAGTAACACCCTCGGGGACGATATAATCACCGCTTATGGTTTTGGGTGCGTAGTAAATGTTGCTTCCGTCTTTGCTGTAGAGGACGCTTTCAGCGTCTGCGTAGTAGCTGGGATTTGCCGGATCCACAATTATGGTGCTGAGGCTGGTGCAATCCTTGAAAATGCCTGCATCAAAATCCATATTGGTAACGCTGGCAGGAATGTCAAGCTGCGCAAGTTGCGAGCAGCCAAAGAAAGCGGAATAACCCACGGTCGTTACGGTGCTGGGAATTGTGTACGTGCCCAGCAGAGCGCAGGGAGCAGAAATCAGCTTGGTTTGGGGCTTATTAAACAGAATACCGTATCCGTCACTGCTGAAGTAGGGGTTGTCCTGCGCTACTACGAAACCGTTAAAGTCGCTGCATTCCTGAAAAGCAACCTGACCGATGGTATGTACGCCGGAAGGAATATAAATGCCTCTCAGAGCGGTACCGCAAAAGGCATTGTTGCCAATGGTTTCTAAAGTTTCGGGCAAGGTGATATCCGTGATTTGGCAGAAACGGAAGGCGTTATTGCCAATGCCGGTGATGGGATAGCCGCCCAGGGTTGCAGGCAGCTCCAGGTTGCCCTCAATGAACGTATCACAAGCTGTGATGACGGCTCCACCGTCGATAATCTCATAGCTAAGATACCAGGGGTCAGGGGGAGCTGAGCCATCGCTTTCGTAGTGCATCGTAGCAGCATCCAGGGTTTCGTTGTTGCTGCCGATGGTAATATCGCGCCATTGGCTTTCTGTGCCTACATAGTGAACGTCTGCCAGCCCGGTGCATCTGTAGAATGCGTTATCATTAATGTTGCTAACACTTACAGGAACAACAAGCTTGCTGATACGGGAGCAGTTGCAAAATGCGTAATTGCCAATGATTGCAACGCTGTTGCCAAGCTTGACCGTTTTCAGGTTCATGCAGTTATTGAATGCACGGCCACTGATGGTGGTTACATCGTCGCTGATAATCAGGTCAGTCAGGTACATACAGCCATCAAATGCGTATTCACCCACGGTCAGTACGCCGGCAGGAACGGTATATTCGCCGGAGATGGTCTTGGGAGCGCAGACAAGGACGGTTGCATTCTTGTTGAAGAGAATGCCGTCGATACAGCTGTAATTGGTGTTATTGTCAGAAACAACAAAACTCTGCAAATTATCACAGGCTTCAAATGCCAGCGTGCCAATGCTGCTGACGCTGTGACCTAGAGCGATTTGCTCCAAACCGGTGCAGCCGAGGAACGCAGCATCGCTGATGGTGGTTACACCGTTACCAGTGTTTACGCTGAGCGGATTGGTTAGATGCGCGAAAGCAAACTCACCAATGGTGGTTACCGGGTAGCCGCCCAAGGTGGAGGGGATTTCAATGCTTCCGGTGGCGGTATTATCGCAATCGGTAATGATCGCTTCGCCATCGACAATTTCGTAGGTGAGCCAGCCGTCTGTTGCCGCCTTAGCTTCCGTGGGAAACAGCGTGAAGCAAAGAACGCAGATAACCAGCGCAGCCAATGCCGCTAATAACCAATGCTTTTTCATATTAGTTCCTCCTTAGTTACAGTTATCTCTATTGTATCGTGTATCTAGTCAGAAATCAAGTGTTTGCAGTGAGGATACAGATGAAAAGGCCCCCTCTGTCGAGGGGGCTGTCGAGCGTATGCGAGACTGGGGGAGAGAATCTCTCCCTCCGGCACGGCACAGGCCGCGCCACCTCCCTCATCAGAGGGAGGCATTATTAAAGTTTCGCGTAAGTTCTGTCCAGAAATTTTTGGGTATTGACGCAGGCGCGCTTATGGGTGGCCTCGCCGATGATGCCGGCTTCGTCATAAGCGGTGATTTGGAAAGTGACGATCTTGCCGTCTACGGCGGTGACCTCAGCCTCCGCACGGACCTCAAGCCCCACCGGGGTGGCGGCGGTGTGTTTTAAGTTCAGCTCAATACCAACGGTGGTTTCACCATCAGCCAAGCCTTCCTCAATAGCGGCGCAGGCTGCGCCCTCCATCAGGGCTGCCATACAAGGTGTTGCATACACCAGCAGACTGCCGGAGCCAACCTCCAGGGCGGTGTCTTCCTTTTCACAGAGGTTTTCCGCAATGCCTTTCATTCCAACGGTTACATTCATAGCAAGTGCTCCTTTGCTTTTTTCTTTCATCATACCCCAAAGGGGTATTGGTGTCAATAATTATGGTTGCTATTTGGAAAAAAGGGGGTTATAATAGCGGTATCTTGAACAAAGGAGATAATCCGAATGGATACAGATACTAAGCTGAATATGACCATGCTGTGCGATTTCTATGAGCTGACTATGGGCAATGGCTACTTTGAAAAGGGCTTCAAGGATCGCATCACCTATTTCGATCTGTTCTTCCGGCGCTGCCCTGACGGTGGCGGCTTTGCCATTGCAGCCGGCCTGGATCAGATCATTGACTACATCCTGAATCTGCATTTTAGTGCTGAGGATATTGAGTATCTGCGGGGCAGAAAGCTGTTCAGCGAAGGCTTCCTGGAGTACCTGGCGAATTTTAAGTTTACCGGTGACATTTGGGCAGTTCCTGAAGGTACGCCCATTTTCCCCCACGAGCCGATTATCACGGTCAGAGCGCCTGCGATTGAAGCGCAGTTGGTAGAAACCTATTTGCTGCTGTGCATCAACCACCAGAGTCTGATCGCCACCAAGGCTAACCGCATTGTGCGTGCGGCTCAAGGCAGAACTGTGCTGGAATTCGGTTCCCGCAGAGCGCAGGGCGCAGATGCTGCCATCCTGGGCTCCAGAGCGGCCTATATCGGCGGCTGCAACGGCACAGCCTGCACCATTTCCGATCAGCTTTACGGCGTCTACGCCGGCGGTACGATGGCCCACGCCTGGGTGCAGATGTTTGGCAGCGAATACGAAGCATTCAAGACCTACTGCGAGATCTACCCCAACAATGCGACCTTGCTGGTGGATACCTACAACACCCTGAAATCCGGTATTCCCAATGCGATCCGTGTATTTAACGAGGTGCTGAAGCCCAAGGGCATCACCAAGTGCGGCATTCGCCTGGACTCCGGTGATATTGCTTACCTGAGCCAAAAGGCCCGCAAGATGCTGGACGATGCCGGCTGGACCGAGTGTCAGATTTCAGCATCCAACTCCCTGGATGAGTACTTGATTCAGGATCTGCTGCGGCAGGGCGCAAAGATCGACATGTTCGGCGTCGGTGAGCGGCTGATCACAGCCCGCAGCGAGCCTGTCTTTGGCGGTGTTTACAAGCTGGCGGCTGTTGAGGATGACGATGGCACAATCGTTCCCAAGATCAAGATCTCGGAGAATGTTGGTAAGATCACCAATCCCCATTTTAAGAAGCTGTATCGCTTCTTCGGTAACGATACCGGCAAGGCTATCGCTGACTATCTGTGCGTCCACGATGAAACGGTGGATGACAGCGCCGATATGGAGATCTTCGACCCCGAAGCCACCTGGAAGACCAAGACGGTGTATAACTTTACCGCCAAGGAGCTGCTGGTGCCCATTTTCCTGAATGGTACCCTGGTGTATGAGCGGCCGACCTTAGAGCAGATCCGCACCTACTGCCTGGAGCAGGTTGACACGCTGTGGGATGAGGTCAAGCGCTTTGATAATCCCCATAAGTATTATGTGGATCTTTCCCAAAAGCTGTGGGATATTAAGTACGGCCTGCTGAAGAGCCATGGCAAGAAATAATTCCGCCGCCAATATCGCCCTGGGCGGTGTGTTGGCAGCCTTGGCGGTGACCGTCACCTGCCTGGGTGGGATGATCCCAATGTCCACATTCGTGTGCCCGATGCTCAGTATGCTGATTTTGACCATCGTACTCAGAAGCGGCGGCGCAAGAACCGGCTGGGCCTGGTATGGCGCAGTAGCGATACTTGGCGCACTGCTGAGTCCGGATAAGGAAGCTGCGGCGGTATTTGTGTCTTTGGGTTATTATCCCATCGTCAAGCCAAAGCTGGATAAGCTGCCGCTTCGCTGGCTGTGGAAGGCGATGCTGTTCAATGCGGTGATTTTGTTGATGTATTGGGTACTGATGCATATTTTCGGTATGGCGCAGCTCGTACAGGAGTTTGCAGATATGGGAACGGCAATGACCCTTGTGACCTTGCTATTGGGAAATGCAACCTTCTTTCTGCTGGATCGGCTGCTGTCCATTCGATTTAAGTTGTGAGGTGCGCGATGGAGAAAACCTGGTGGGTCTATATCCTGCGCTGCGGCGATGGCACATTTTACACCGGAGTCGCTACGGATGTGGCTGCCCGGCTGCAGACCCATCGCTCTGGTAAAGGCGCAAAGTATACACGAAGCAGAGGCCCTTTAGAGCTTGTATATACGGAACAATGCGAGGATAAACCGGCGGCATTTCGCCGTGAATATGCCATAAAGCAATTAAGACGCAGCGAAAAGGCTGCACTTTGCGATGCCTGGAAAAATGAATAGAAAAATTCCCGCTCGGAATGTCCGGGGATTTTTTGTTATACCTTTTGTTCACAGTAAATGCAGCGCAGGACGCCTTCTTCGGTAACCTTTGCGGTGTGGCGCAGCTCCTGCTCCACCTGGCAGATGCACTTGGGATTGGTGCAGGGGCGGTCATAGACAAGACCATCGGTGTCGATGGCTTCCTTTTCAGGATCCTTTGCTTCCTCAAGGAGCTTCAAAATCAGCGCCATACGCATATATTTGCCGTTCAGCGCCTGGCGGAAATAAGCGGCTCTGGGATCATCGTCCACGGCTACACTGATCTCGTTCACACGGGGCAGGGGATGCAAAACGCACATCTTTTCTTTGGCCAGCTTCATCTTCTCAGCGGTGAGCACATAGCTGTCCTTCAGGCGGTTGTATTCATCGGGATCGTCAAAGCGTTCCTGCTGGATACGGGTCATGTACAGTACATCCAAATTGGGCAGCGCATCCTCCAGCGAGGTGGTGACTTCGTATGGAATTTGATGCTTCTGCAGCGTGTTATGGATCACATAGTCGGGAAGCGCCAGCTCCTGAGGGGAGATCAGCACGAACCTGATGCCGGCATGACGGCTCATAGCTTCAATGAGAGAATGGACGGTTCTGCCGTACTTCAGGTCACCGCACAGGCCGATGGTCAGGTTGTCCAGCCGACCCATTTCCCGGGAAATGGTCAAAAGATCTGCCAGCGTCTGCGTGGGATGGTTGTGGCCACCGTCGCCGGCATTGATAACGGGAACGGAAGCGTTGCGGGAGGCAACATAGGGTGCGCCCTCACGGGGATGGCGAATCGCCATAATATCCACGTAGCAGCTGAGGATCTTGGCGGTGTCGGCCATGCTCTCGCCCTTGGAGGCAGAGGAGGAACTGGCTTCGGAGAAGCCGATAACATTGCCGCCAAGCTCCATCATTGCCGCTTCAAAGCTCAGACGGGTTCGGGTGGAAGGCTCGAAGAAGAGGGTAGCCAGCTTCTTGTGCTTGCAGCAATCCCAATACTTTTCAGGGTTTGCGATGATGTCCTTTGCGGTGGCAATGAGCCGATCCAACTCTTCATTGGAAAAATCCAGAATACTAATTAAACTTCTCATTATTTTGCTCCATTTACAGCCAGATAGTTCTTGATCCGGGTGACATTTTCTTCGTTGGCGGGGTCTTCCTCCAAATATTCGATGATGTCGTAAACATCAACGATGGAGTATACAGGGAAGCCGAATTCATTTTCAATTTCCTTCATTGGCCGGGTTTCGGTCTGACCCTTTTCCTTGCGGTCCACCATAATGAAGGTTGCGATGACCTTGGTGCCTTCCAGGTGCTTGAGAATCTCCATACTTTCGCGGATTGCGGTGCCGGCGGTGATGACATCTTCAATGATGACGATCTCTTCACCGGGCTGGGGAACATAGCCAACAAATGTGCCGCCTTCACCGTGATCCTTGACCTCCTTGCGGTTAAAGAAGAAGGGAAGGTCCAGACCATCCTTGCTCAGCGCAACAGCGGCAGAGATGGAAAGGGAAATACCCTTATAGGCAGGGCCGTAAAGGACGGCTTGCTTCTTGCCCAGCTTGTCTGCGTAAGCACGGGCGTAGAATTCGCCCATCTTGGTGATCTGATCGCCGGTCTTGATCATACCGGCGTTGATGAAGTAGGGGATCTTTCTGCCGGATTTTGCGGTAAAATCACCGAATTTCAGTACGCCTGCACCCTGCAGGAACTGAATAAATTCTCTCTTATAGGACTCCATAGAACGCACTCCTTTATCTAATCAATATCGGGTTAGGCACGCATTGTCAGCGGTGACTCACTGCTTAATCGCAGAATTCCGCAATGCAGCGCTCGTATGCCGCTACGGGATCGGCAGCGGCGGTGATGGGACGGCCGACCACAATGTAGTCTGAGCCAATCTCCCTGGCGGCTGCAGGTGTCATAACCCGCTTCTGATCACCCACATCGCCATCAGCAAAGCGGACACCGGGGGTGATGGTCAGGAAGTTGCTGCCGCAGCGATCGTGTACCTTGCCGGCTTCCAGAGGAGAGCAGACGATGCCGGCCAGGCCGGCGTTCTTGGCAGGTTCGGCGTAGTGCATAACCACCTGGTCAATGGGATGGTGAATCAAAAGATCCCGCTCCATAGACTCCTGATCGGTGGAGGTTAACTGGGTGACAGCGATCAGCAGGGGACGGGTGCCGTCAGGACGGGTAAGACCCTCAAGGGCAGCACGCATCATAGCGCCGGTGCCGGCGGCGTGGAGATTGGTGATGTCCACATCCAGATTGCTGAGAACTGCCATTGCCTTCTTAACGGTGTTGGGAATGTCGTGCAGCTTCAGATCCAGGAAGATCTTGTGGCCACGGGCCTTGATTTGCTTCACAATGGCCGGACCTTCTGCATAATAAAGCTCCATACCGATCTTGACAAAGGGCTTTCTGCCGGTGAATTTGTCCAGGAAGGCAAAGGTTGCCTCTGCGCTGGAAAAATCACAAGCCACAATTACATCTTTTCCCATTATTTCACGCCTCCTATTATCTCTTCTAAGCTACTGATCTTATACTTTTCCATAACGCCGGGCAGATCCCGGATGATATCACGGCAAATGTAGGGATTGACCAGATTGGCAGCGCCCACTTCCACAGCGGTAGCACCGGCCAGCATCATTTCGATCACATCCTCGGCACTGCTGACGCCGCCCATTCCCACAACGGGGATGCTGACAGCCTGGGCAACCTGATACACCATCCGTACCGCAACGGGGAAGATGGCAGGGCCGGAGAAACCGCCCATTTTATTGGCGATGATGGGCTTACGGGCGCGCAGATCAATGCGCATACCCAGCATTGTGTTAATCAGGCTGATGCCGTCAGCGCCGGCATCCTCGCAGGCCTTTGCAATGGATACGATATCTGTTACATTGGGGCTGAGCTTGATGATGACGGGCTTAGTTGTGACGGCCTTGACCGCCCGGGTGACCTCTGCGGCAGCTTCCGGCTGCGTGCCAAAGCTCATTCCGCCGCCGTGGACATTGGGGCAGCTGACATTGACCTCCAGCCAGCCGACCTGGGGTTCTTTGTCCAGCTTCTCGCAGGTGTAGGCATAGTCCTCCACGGAGAAACCGGATACATTGGCCATTACCGGCTTGTGGAAGCATTTTGCCAGCTTCGGCAGCTCTTCGGCAATGACCCTTTCTACACCGGGATTTTGCAGACCTACCGCGTTGATCATACCGGCGCTGCATTCCGCAATTCGGGGTGTGGGGTTGCCAAAACGGGCATCTTTGGTTGTACCCTTAAAGGAGAATGTGCCCAGCTCGTTGATGTCATAAAGCTCTGCATATTCATAGCCGTAGCCGAAGGTGCCGGAGGCAGGAATTATGGGGTTGCTAAGCGCAATGCCGCAAAGGTTAACACTTAAGTTTCCCATAGAATCTCCTCCTTCCGCATCACGGGGCCGTCCTTGCAGATGCGCTTATAGCCGGTCAGGGTCTTGCAGGAGCAGCCCATACAAGCGCCAAAGCCGCAGCCCATCCGCCCTTCAAAACTCATTTGGCCGGAGGTGGAAGTGGCTCTGCACAGCGCCTTCAGCATCGGCTCAGGGCCGCAGGAATAGAAGTAGGTGTAAGACACATCTTTCAAAGCATCGGTGACGAAACCCTTGATGCCATAGCTGCCGTCCACTGTAGTGACCAGTACGTCGCAGCCTAAATTCTGAAAGGCTTCTTCGTAGAAAATCTCGCTCTTTGTATTAAAACCAAGAATTACAGTAACTTTTTTACCCTCGGCCAGGAGCTTTTTCGCCAGATTGTACATCGGGGGGACACCCACGCCACCGCCTACCAGCACGGGATGGTCGCCGGATACGCTCAGGTCATAGCCGTTGCCAAGACCGGTGAGGATATCCAGTTCACCGCTTGCCATTTTAGACATAGATTCTGTGCCCTTGCCAACTACTTTATAGATGATGGTCAGTGTCTTATCGTCATAGTCGCAGACGGAAATAGGCCGGCGCAGGAACAGACCGCTGAGCTGAATGTTCACAAACTGTCCAGGAGTGGTAATGTCAGAGGTGTCGCCTTCAAGCACCATCTTGTAGACATTGTCCGTAAGAGCGGTGTTGCTGAGAATTGTAAAAATGCTCTGTTTCATAGCAGCTCCTTAGGCGTCGATGGTGGAAATGGTCAGGGTGGTTTCTTCCAAAACGTCCAGCAGGACACGGACGGTATCCAAAGCGGTGAACATCGTCACATTGTACTCTGTTGCCACCTGACGGATCTGTGCGCCGTCACTTTCGTGATCACCAGGATTTCTTGTGTTGATGACGTAGGCAATATGACCCTGGCGCAGCGCGTTGGGGATCTCATCGCTGCCGTTGCTGATCTTTTCCAGAGCGTGAGTGCGGATGCCGTTTTCTTTCAGGAACTTGGCAGTGCCCTTGGTTGCTTCGATATTAAAGCCCAGGTTGTAGAACCGGCGGATCAGGGGCAGCGCCTCGTTCTTGTCGTTGTCTGCAATGGTAGCCAAAACAGTACCGTAGTTTTGCAGGTGCATACCGGCTGCCTGCAGCGCCTTGAACAGCGCACGAGTCATTGTCCGGTCATAGCCGATGGCCTCGCCGGTGGATTTCATTTCAGGGGACAGATAGGCATCCAGACCCCGTATTTTATTGAAGGAGAACACAGGCGCCTTGACATACCAGCGCCGCTTTTCATCGGGGTAGATATCAAACAGGCCCAGCTCCTTCAGACTCTTGCCCAGGATGACCTCAGTTGCAATATCTGCCAGGCTGTAGCCGGTAGACTTGGACAGGAACGGAACGGTACGGGAGGAACGGGGATTGACCTCGATAACAAACACATTGTCATCCTTATCCACGATAAACTGGATATTGTAAAGACCCACAATGCCAATACCCAAGCCAAGCAGCTTTGCATACTGCAGGATCGTACCCTTAACCTTGTCGGAAATGGAGAAGGGAGGATAAACGGAGATGGAGTCGCCGGAGTGAACGCCGGTGCGCTCGATCAGTTCCATGATACCGGGAACGAAGATATCCTTGCCGTCGCAGACCGCGTCGACCTCCACTTCCTTGCCGATGATATAGCGGTCGACGAGAACAGGCT
>JAZSCE010000077.1:0-33978 GCA_045602725.1 Faecousia sp.
AAAACGGGTAACTTTTTAAATTTAACTGACAACAATACTGTTGCTCTGGCTGCCTAATTAGGCGCCCATCCGCCCCGGGAGGTCCACGAGCCGGGCTCGGGTGTGATCGAAGTGGAGACCGTGAGTGCGTTAAGCTTTGCGCGCACCACGCATAATGAAGCTACTAAGTCCCGAAGGGTGTTTGTTCCCGCCGGGATAAGGGAATGTAAATAACAAACTGCACCCGGAGAAGTTCTTTCCAAGTTGCTTTCGGACAGGGGTTCGATTCCCCTCGGCTCCACCAAAAAAGAAACCTCTTTTGTCTACCAAGGCAAGAGAGGTTTTTGTTTACTTGAACAAATTCTGCCTTTGTGGTATGATCAATTCGACAAACTTGAATTTCCTTAATAAGACTTTCGCTTTCAATTATAGTCTAAGTATATCGGTAATAAGGAGGACAGATATGTACCAATTTCGAGCGTTGTATGAAGTAAATATGCAACAATTAACCACGTGTCTTAATCTGGCTTTTTCAGATTATGACCAGCCCATTTGCTTTACAACTGAATCGCTGAAACATTATCTTACAGCAAGCACTGTAGATCTTTCGTTATCTTTTGGTGCATTCTACAATGAACAACTTGTTGCCGTTATTCTCAATTCTGTAGGCATTTATATGCATCAAAGAGTTGTGTTCGATGCTGGTACTGGCGTCGTTCCCGAACACCGTGATAAAAAGGTATTTTCAGCGTTATTCGAATATACCATCCAACAGTTGAAGCATCATAACATTGAAAGATACTATTTGGAGGTGCTGCAATCCAACCATCACGCTGTGTCAATTTACAGTAAAAAAGGCTTTTCTGTTCAGCGGGAATACTCTGTACTCTCAGCATCTGGGCATGGACATGGAGGAGATAATCATATTTCTGTTATTCCCTATCAGGATTTCACCCCTTTCTCAACCAAACATTCAATTGAACCTTCGTTCGAACACACTTCATACACAATAAATCAAAATCCTCAACTTTTTGAGGTCCTCTATATTAATGATCAAGCATACTGTATTTATGCAAAAAGGCATGGAGAAATTATACAGATGCATTATAATGAATTGGGCGCATTGAAGGATGTTGTCTCTGCTTTAATCAATCAGTACCCTTCTTCTATGGCAAAAAATATTGATTGTGCTTATTCCGATGTTGTACAAATGCTTATAGATATTGGCTTCGTTGAAATTACAAAGCAATACGAAATGGCAAGAATCGTTTAATTTAGGTTTGCAAATACCAATTTGTCGAACAGATGCCTTATGCACCTGTTTGCTTTTCTTACCTGCATTTAAGCACCGTTATACTGCTCTTCCGCAAATAAAAACACCACCCGGTTGGGTGGTGTTTTTATTTGGTAAGGTCAAAGATTGGGAATCGAACCCATCTAAATGCGACGCGGATGAGCGTCGCCGGCGAGGGCTAGACCGAGCCGAACAATAATTTTTGCCGTAGGCATAAATGCAAATCGATTCCCCTCGGCTCCAATTATTATTTCCTCACAAACGGCATAAGTGTCTTATGAAACGGCGCCATTTCCCCTGCCAGGACTTTTTTCACGAAGTCCTGCTCGTCAGTGACAGGTGATTCACAGCACATACCGCATCGCAAGCCGTGCAGCTCCTTGCCGTGGATGTCGCTGCCGGCAAAAGGAATCAGACCGTAATTCTCCGCATACCACTTAGCCTGCTGATTTTCAAATTCAGGCCGGTTGGCATTGTGAATCTCAACACCGTGGACGCTGCGGGGATACAGGCGAATATGGTCGATCGAGGTTGCTTCACGGAACGGATGTGCGTGAATCACCAGAGCGCCACTTTGTTGCGCCAGTGCAAGAAAATCCTTGATGGGCATTCCGTCAATCTCGGGGTGCGCAAGATACCAGGCTTTGTCCAGACCGTAAACCAAGAAATCCGATCCGTGGTAGGAAATCTCAATGCCGCAGAAAACAGCAAGGCCCACTTCCCTGCCCACTTCCAGACCTTCTTCATAGTCCTGAAAATACAGCTCGATTTGCACCTCATAAGGAAGCGCACGAAGCTCCGGAATATCATCATCCAGAAAATGATTGGTAATAAAGATACCAGTATAACCGGCATCTTTAAAATACGTTACCGCTTCCGAAGCCCGCCATCTGGCACAACCGCTGGCGGGCTGGGTGTGCAAATGGGTTTCATAATTGTACATAGAATCACCCCAAATCAAAATACCCAAATTTTTACTGTCTGTCAACTTCATTATTCCAATTTTGGGTATTGAAGATTTGGCTTGCAGGTAATATATTATTACTATCTAGCGAAAGAAGGTATCCTATGACTTTGATTATCGTGGCTGTTGCGGTTGCCATCATACTGATCCTGAGCCGTTACACGTATAAGATTTGCTTTCACGTGGCAAAGGATCATTTTGAAGATCCCTATGAAAAGGTGAATAATCCGCAGTTTCAGGCAGTTCAGCATTTGATGGACAAAAGTACTGAAATTATGGAGCAAACGGAATGTGAGGACGTGTATATAACCTCCCGTGATGGACTGAAGCTCCACGGAAGATTTTATGCCGTGACAGAAGGTGCTCCGGTGATCATTGTCTTTCACGGCTACCGTAGTCCGACTCTGAGGGATTGTGCCGGCGGCTTCTCATTGGGTCTGAAGCTTGGGTATAATGTTTTGGCGGTTGATCAGCGCTCCCACGGAGCCAGCGAAGGCAGAGTCATCAGCTTCGGCATCCGGGAGCGGTATGATTGCCTGAAATGGATTGAATTTGTAAAGAATCGCCTGGGCGTGGATACACCTATTATTCTCTGTGGTATTTCAATGGGTGCCGCAACGATCCTGATGAGCGCTTCTTTGAATCTCCCCAAGAATGTGCGTGGTATTATGGCTGACTGCCCCTATTCCTCCCCTTCCGCCATTATTCGCAAGGTCTGCAGGGATGTAGGCTATCCCCCGGCGCTGGCGTATCCATTTCTTTGGCTTGGCGCATTGATTTATGGTGGCTTCCGTCTGAATAGCTGCGATGCCGTGTCTGCGGTGAAAAACACCAATATTCCCATTCTCCTGATCCACGGCGGCGATGACCGCTTCGTTCCCTGTGAAATGAGCAAGCAGATTTATGAAAACTGTGCCGATCACGCGCAGCTTCATATTTTCCCCGATGCCGGACACGGCTTAAGCTATATTATAGACCACGTTCGCTACGAGGAAATTTGCATGAAATTCCTGCGTGAGGTCATTTGACAAGGCAAAACGCAGATGGTATACTGTAAATAGAATCATAAACTGGAGGTATGGCTATGAAAAAGAATATCATTACCATTAGTCGTCAATTTGGCAGCGGCGGTCGGACAGTAGGCCGTATGGTTGCGGAACAGCTTGGCATCCCATTTTATGATAAAGAGCTGGTAGAGCAGATCTCCCTGGAATCCGGCTTCGCTCCGAAATTTGTGGAGGAGCACGGTGAGCACGCACCCGGCAAGACGATGCTCTCCTACGCCTTTGCGCCCCAGGGTGTTCCCGGTGTGATGAACGGTATGTCCACCGCGGATTTTCTGTGGCACATCCAGTGCAGCACTATCATCCAGCTTGCGGAAGCCGGCCCCTGCGTGATCGTAGGCAGAAATGCGGACTACATCCTGAAGGATCGTACGGATGCCCTGCACGTTTATATCCACGCGGATATGGAGCAGCGGGCGGATCGTATCGTCAGGCTTTACGGCGAATCCGAGAAGAGCCCCCAGACCAGACTCCAGGAAAAGGATAAGCGCCGCGCAGTGAACTATCAGCACTACACAGGACGCACATGGGGCGCTGCTGAAAACTATGATATCTGCCTCAATACCGGAAAGATCGGCATTGAAGCAGCGGTAAATGCCATTGTAGAGCTGGTGAAAGATTAAAATAAGATCCCGAAATGGTAAGCATTTCGGGATCTTTTCTATTAGCTTCTTAATTTCTTGGACTCAAAGCTCATCATCAGGCAAGCCAGGGCTGCCAGCGTGAGAATGGAAGAAAGCTCGTAAACCCAACTGAACAGACCAATTCTTCCCAGGTTAATGACGATACGGAAAACCATCGCAATGGGAAAAGCAAATACTGCAGGTTGCTTTCCGGGCAGATAACCGCCGGCACAGCCAACCAGGATCAGCGCCATCAGCGGATACCAAATGGCACCCAAAATGATCCGTAAAACGCTGCCTGAGCCAAAAATACCAAAGAACAGAAATACGCACAGCAGCAGGCCGATGATTGCAAATAAGCCCGGTGCGTTCCAACGCTTAAAGTGGATCAGCACGATGTATGCAACCATCAGAATCAGCGGCAGGAACAAGCAGAAAACTGCTTCCAGGAAGCCGACCGAAATCAGCCCACGGAAACCGAAATAATACAGCACCAGCGTGACCAAAGCGCCTGCCATGCAAAGCAAGCTGCGTTTTGTCCATTTCCCGTCAGGATCCATTACATAGCGGTAATACTGCTTCATAAGCCTTCTCTCCCTTTTAGTTCCTTCTGTCCGTCAGGCTGGCTGCCAGCTCCGGCAAAATACCGGGATCATCAAAGGCATCCAGCGCAGACAGTGCGACCTGCGTATACTTTTGCACCAATTCCTCGCACTTTTCCAGGCCGTAGAGCTGAACAAAGGTATTCTTCTCGGCATCGGTGCCGACGCCTTTGCCCATTTCATCCTTGGTACCGATCACATCCAGCATATCGTCACGAATTTGGAAAGCAATGCCCAGTGCGCCGGCAAAGCTGGCTGCGGCATCAATGTGCTCTTCACTGCCACCGGCAGCGATGACACCCAGCACGCAAGCTGCATTGATCAGTGCGCCGGTCTTGCGGGATTGAATATTGAGGATCTCATCCTCGGTGCATTCCCTTTCTTCGCTGCAAATATCCAGCACCTGACCGCCAACCATACCCAGCGAGCCGGCACATTCACTGAGCACGCTGATGGCGAATGCCATATCCTGGGGCTGGGCAGGCTGTGCGGTGGCGGCAACTGCAAAGGCGTCTGTCAGAAGGCCATCGCCGGCGAGAATCGCCATAGCCTCACCGAACACCTTGTGATTGGTAGGTCTGCCACGGCGAAGATCGTCATTGTCCATACTGGGCAGATCATCGTGGATCAGGCTGTATGTATGGATCATCTCCACTGCCGCGGCAAAGGGCGCTGCTTTTTTCCAATCCGAACCGCAAATGCGGCAGAATTCAAAGGCAAAAATGGGTCTTAAGCGCTTGCCACCCGCCAAAAGGCTATATTCCATTGCCTCGAAAAGCTGCTTTTGGGGCTCATCGTGGAAGCGGGAATACCAATCCTTCAGGTAGTTTTCAATATACGCACGATACAGCTCGGTCTGTTCCTTAAGTTTCATCGGCAAAGTCCTCCTCCTGGGGGCTTCCGTCGGCGGCTGCCGTCACTTTTTTGATCTGAAGCTCGGCTTCGTCCAAAAGGTTTCCGCAGCTTCTGACCAGCTCTGTGCCCTCCTGGAACAGTTTTAAACTCTCATCCAGTGCAACATCGCCACGCTCCATTGCCCGGACGATCTGCTCCAGGCGCTGCATTGCCTGTTCAAATGTCATATTCTTCTCATTCATTGGGAGTTCCCCTTTCATTCGGTTACAATGGCATTGATCTTACCGTCGCTGACGCCAATGGTGATGCGATCTTCAGGCTTTACCTGCTCCACAGACCTCAACACATCGCCGCTGGTTAGCTGTGCAATGGCATAGCCACGGGTCATAACTTTCAGCGGGCTCATGGCATCCAGCTTGGCGGTTAATTCCACAAATCGACGTTTTTTCCGCTCGACACCCCGGATATGTGCCGAAAGCAAGCGGCTGCTTTTCAGCACGATGTCTTTCCGCTTTTGATCCAGGTAGCCCGTAGGCGAGCAAAGCGCCGGGCTGGAAGCCAGGGCCTTTAAGTGCTGCCTTGCGCTTTTTACCTGACGATGCAATGCGGTTGCCATAGCGGACGAAATGCTGTCCAGCGTCTGGCGCAGAGCATCCTGATCCGGCACAGCCAATTCTGCCGCGTTGGAGGGCGTAGCCGCCCGAAGATCCGCAACATAGTCAGAAATTGTCACATCCGGCTCGTGACCTACAGCTGAGATCACAGGAATTGCGGAATCATATATGGCGCGAGCCACGATCTCGTCGTTAAATGCCCACAAATCCTCGATAGAGCCGCCGCCTCTGCCGACAATCAGCAAATCTGCCAGCTTGTAATGGTTCGCATAGCGGATCGCTGCGGCAATCTCCGGCGGTGCCTCCACTCCCTGCACCCGAACAGGCAGCAGGATCGCCTTGGTCAGCGGATAGCGTTTGCGCAAAATACGCAGCATATCGTGTACCGCCGCACCGGCGGAACTGGTTATGATACCGATCACGCCGGGATACCTGGGCAGCGGCTTCTTGTGTGCCGTGTCAAAAAGGCCTTCAGCAGCCAGCTTTGCCTTCAGCTGCTCAAATGCGGCGTGAAGATCGCCCACGCCGTCAACGGTCATCGAATTCACATACAGCTGATAGGCGCCATCCCGGGGAAATACCGAGATTTTACCCAGCGCAATGACTTTCATACCGTTTTCCGGGCGGAAACGAAGCTTAGTCGCATTGCCCCGGAACATGACGCATTTCAGCGCGCCACCATCATCCTTCAGTGTGAAGTAATGGTGGCCGGATGGGTACATCTTATAGTTGCTGATCTCGCCGCGGACGGCAATATTGGCCAACATCGGGTCTGCATCCATCCGTGCGCGGATATATTCATTTATCTCGGTGATGGATAAGATCTTCTGCGCCATATTACACCTCCGAAAGCCGGTGAGTCAGGACCGCAACGCCCATCGCATTGTCGGTAGAATACTTGGGTTCACAGAATACAGGGTGTAAGTCCTGCAGCTCCTGCCGCAGCAAGGAATTGGACGCCACGCCACCGGAAAAAACCACCTCAAGCCCCGGATATGTACCAAGCGCATTTTCCGTTGCCTTGCGGACGGCGTAGGCCACACAGCGCAGCGCATAGGCTGCGGTTTCAGCCTTGTCTCCCGTATGGAACTTCTCTACCTTATTTTGCAAGCCGGAAAGGGAGAACTCCATTTCCGGGCATTTTACCTTATAGAAATCCGTGCCGGCAGCGGCTTTGCTCAGTTCGTCCATGTGCCTGCCCGACGGAAACGGCAGCTCCAGCAGCAAGCCGGTCCGGTCGATGAGCTGACCGGCAGCAATGTCTGTTGTGCCGCCGATGCGTGTGCAGCGGACATTCTTCCCCTCCGGCTCTACCAGCAGCAGCTCCGTAGTGCCACCGGAAAGGTGCCAGGCAAGATGCGGCTGATCCATAAGATCCATCCGGCCCGCACTCCACAAGGACGCGGCAACGTGACCCTGCTGATGGGAAACCTCATAAAGCGGCACACGCAGAAGATCGCTGAGCATCTTTGCGTGGGTGTAGCCAACCAAAAAGCAGGGCATATAGCTTCCCTCTACTGCTCTGGGACGGGAAGAAACACCGATTGCCCGGATATTTGCAGCATCTACAAGGGAAAACAGCCTGCCGGAAAGCTCCGGCAGGCTTTTGGTATGATGAAAAACTGCATCAGACTGACGCAGACCCAGCTGCCCCTGCTTAACAGGCAGAAGCTGCGAGCAATTGACACCCTCTACACCGTCATAGCAAGCAATCGATGTGGTGTAATTGCTGGTATCAAACCCGATAACGCTCATTTTACTTCCTCGGTACTAAGGCTTCTGGCATAGGCACCCAAAATGCCATTGACAAATGCGCCGGTATCGCCGCCATCATACTTCTTAGCAAGACGAACTGCCTCAGAAACAGCAACACCAGTGGGAACATCCGCAACATACTGGATCTCGTAGATCGCCAGTTGCATAATGGTTCTTGCCAGGCGAGATATGCGGGAAACATCCCAACTAATGGAATGGCGCTGAATGATCGCATTCAGCTCATCCATCCGGTTGATCACGCCGGTAACGACAGTATCGATGTATGCTCTCTGCGCACCCTTGGGACGCTCGGAATACACCTCGTTTTCCTCAGCCAGCTTTTCATAGTAATTCTTCTCCAAACGGGCAGCTACGATCTGCTCCGGCTCATCACCGGTAAAGGTCTGAGAATAGATCAAATGAACAGCCAGTTCTCTGGCGTCTCCTCTTGTCATGCCCATTACTGACGAACGATGCCTACCACATCGATGTTGACGGCAACGGGCTTGATACCGGTCATTGCCTCAACTGCGGAGGAAGCGGCATCCTGTGCTGCCTTGGCAACGGTGATGACGGAAGTACCGTAATTGACAATGATATCACAATCAATGGTGACCTCATTATCATCGGTGATGTCGATCTTCATACCCTTGTTCAGCAGCACACGCTCCAAACCGGTCTTTGCAGTTTCGATACTGACGACGCCTTCAACGTCCTTAACTGCGGTGGAAACGATGGTAGCAATGACCTCCTCAGAAATCATTACAGCGCCGTTCTCCTGATTTTGGGTAATATACTTGTTATCAGCCATGGTAATAACCTCCTAATCTTCTGTGCCTACTATGGCAATATATTTACTACAGTATACCAAAAATTATAAAGCAAGTCAACGCAAAAATGAATAGGCTGCCGCAAAAGCAACAGCCTATTGATATTATACAACCTCAACAACCCGGATCTGACCCAAAGTAAGCTCTGTTTGGGTCAGCACAATGTCAGAGATCAAGGATACGTCTGTCTGCTGAATGCCTCCCTCGGGAGATGCAACCGCTACGCTGATCCCCTCTTCCGACATATAGGCGACACAATCGGTATAGCCCTTTGCGATCACAAGGCTTTCGATCTGCGCTTCCATCAGCGCGGTCTGAACGATCTGCTCCAGTTGCGCAGAGGATGCCGCATCTTCCCCGCCCTCGCCATAGGCCATTGCTTCCTGCAGAAGCTCCACGGCGCTATCTCTTGCCTGCTGCCGGGAAAGACGAACCGCGGCGAAATAATCAATGACAGTATTATCTCCACCAACATCCTCCGTGTCTAACTGAATGCCGTCCTGGGACATCACCTTTTCCGCATCCAGAGTGTCGGTAAAATCACCGACAGATTGGGCATTGTTGTACATCCAATTCATGTAGATTCCGGCACATACAACCACAAGTATTGCCGCAGCGATCAGGTTTTTCTGCCAATTTTTCATATTTTTCATAAATGATCCTCCATTCATTTCATTTTCAATACAGAGATTTTATCCATTCCCAAACCGGTTATACGGGCGACTGCTTCTATGATATTCAGCCGCACTTGCATATTATCCGCACCCTGGCAGACAATGATGGCGCCCCGGTATTCCGGGTACACGATGTGCTGTATCAGCCCCGTTTGCGAGCGATCTTTATCCGTGATGATGACAGTATCCTGCCTGGTTGCGCTGTTGTCACCATCAGTTTGATAGACGGTGGTTGTGCCGGTGTGAAGGGAGAGCAGAACGGAGACCTCCCCTGCCCCATCGATCCTGCTTAAAATCCGGCTCAAATCCGCGCTGATATCCGGCTGCGCAGGCGCGGTTGCCTGAGGTGATGCTTCCTTATCGGCGCCAGTTCCAAAGGGGATCAGCATCAGACCGATTCCAATCAGCAGAATCAGCACCACAAAACGGTATTTGCGCATCCAGCCCATTATTTTCTGCATCAATTCCATATCTGCGCCTCCGTTGCGATGCCAAGCTCCTTCGTGATGGCTTCCGCCAGCATTTTCTTGGAATATGGGGATATATTCCCTTTTATTGTGACAGAAATCGGCACCGGAATTTCATCATCTGACAGCGTAACATCCACAGTGAGGTCTGCGCCCAGGGAACTTGCTTTGTCCAAGATATATGCCTGAGTGCGCTCTATTATGATTCGCCCGATGGAATCTCGTGAGATATCCGCTGCAGAAGCTGTGATCTGATTTGCCTGCAAGGATATATCGGAGATCAGATCAGTAGGCTTCAGCCGTATATGGATCAGCGGCGAGGCTAACGCGAGCAGCATAAATACACCGGCGATCAGCTTCACGGCAGCCCCAATGAAGCTGTCCTTTCCCGGAATCTGGGATACGATGGCACAAAGGATCGAAGCAGCGATGACACCAAATAGATATTCCCGGATACCCTCCATTATCCCACTCCCTTCAGAAAACAAGTCAAACTGATTACCAAAATAACGCAGATGGCGCTTGTCATACCCAGCAGAAGCCCCATAGCGTCGGAAAATGAACTGATGAGCACCGATATCTGCTTGACCCCAAAAACCTCACAGACGGACGCTGTGAGCTTCAGAAGCAGATAACGAATACCAATACGCAAAAATGGTGTGATCCAAATGGCAATTACCGCTATCAAGCCATACACGCCGGCGGAATTTTTCATCACACCGGCGCCAACCAATACTGCTTCGGAGGCTTCCGACAGAATACCACCAACAACCGGGATCATTCCGGACATCGTCAGTTTCGTCGCCTTTAGTGCGGTTGCATCGGCTGTGCCGCTGATTACACCGGTGACACCAATAAAGCCGGTAAATATGTATAGCGTCGTTTTCAGCAGCCAGGTGCAAAGCCATTTTACAAATTCGCAGAGCTTTTTGAGAATCTCCTGGGCCGTTGCGCAGCTGGCAACGGACAGAGCAAGAAAGCAGTACACAAGCGGAATCAAAATGGCTGAAATTCCCGATGAAAGTATAGCATTGAATACAGTTGTGCTGATGTATAGCGCGCTGGAGCTTGTAATGCCGCCCTGCGCCGCCAGAGCGCCCGTCATAACAGGTAAAAGGAGCTTTCCGTATTCACTTAGCTCTGTAACAGTTTCAACGCCAGCGCGTATCATAGAGCCCGTCTGCTGCAGCAGGAGCGAAGCGACAGCTACCACGCCCACCAGCTGGATAACCTGACCGGTCTTTCCTGGCATAGAACTTACGATAGAAATTGCCATTGTAACGGCGATCAGCGCACTGCAGATTTTCGCTGCTGCAGCTAAATCCGGTTGCAATGTGGAAATCGCACCCTTAATCACCGTCCACAAGTCCTGACCAAAGGTTGTCCGTTCAATCGGCATCAGTCCCAGCGCTTCATCCGGCGCCTGAGGCGCTGTATATTCCTGGGCACGCACCGGCAACGCAAAGAGGAAAATTATCAGCACCAGCAGAAATAGTTTTCTCATACTTCCTCCATAATCTTGTGTACTAGCTCCAAGAGTGCTTGCAACAACGGCAGAGCCAACCACAGAATAACTGCCGCTGCAAGTATTTGTATGGTCTTTGCCAGGGCAGCATTGCCGGCATCCGTGCATATCAGCCCTGCAATCTCTGCAACAAGTCCAATCCCCACAGATTTCAGAAGAATCCTGAAAAATTGCGGATCTGTGCCGGCTTTTTCCTGCAGTTGACCTACGAATTCTATTACCGGAGTAAAATATGAGATCCCAACCGCGATAACCATGCAGCAGACTGCAATGCTCAGCAGCAAAGAGATATCCTTACCCTGCTGGCGTAGCATAAGCCCCAAAATCACGGCAATCAGCGCACCGAATATGACCTTTAATACAGCATCCATCAGAAATGAAACAAACTTTTGACCAGATCGAACAGCTCGGATATTTTCTGTGCAATCATCATCAAAACAACCACAAGACCTGCCAGCGTCGTCATCGTTGCCTGCTCCTCCCTGCCGGAGCGGGAAAGCACCTGATTCAGGATAGATACAATGATGCCTATCGCCGCGATCTTAAAAATCAAATCAATATCCATAGTTTACAAGAATAATATGGCAAGTCCTGCGCCAATACACAGCCCCAAGGTCTGATAGCTGCGCAGGCGAATGCTCTGATTCTCCCGCAATTGTGCTAATTGTGTCAGGCAATACTGCCTTACTGCAGAGAGCTCGTTCAATTGCCCTTGCAGATCAAATTTCCCAAAGGAATTTCCCAGCAATGCTAAAACATAGCGTACCTTTTCCGGCAGTTCTTTGACGGCTGTTAACGCAACCTGCATACAAGTCGCAGCATCCGGCGCTATTTGTCCCTCAAGCTCCGCTGATAATACGGAAAATACTTTTTTCAGGCAACCGGAGGATTCCTCTGCGGCATTGGCGCAGATCTGCGGCAATGGTGTCAGGCGGTACGCCAATTCGCTCTGCATCCGCTCCAATATGCCAACGATTTCCGTCAATAATCGTTCCTCCAGCCGGGAATTTGCTGCCTTAATAAAGCCAAATGCTCCGCAGGATAGGAAAACAATGACCGCACCTATGTACTTTGGTTGCATCCCATCATCCTTTCCGTATACCAGGTTTTATCACGCCTTAAAACCAAAACATTCTCAAAAAGCATCGAGTCGCAAAGTGGCTTGTAAATCCTCCGGGATTTCAGATCCGCAAGGCTGCTTGCATGGGCAGTTGCAAGTAGACGAACACCGCACCAGCAGCATTGCTGCAGCACCTGACAATCACTTTGCGCGGTAATCTCATCAACGGCAATACAGCTTGGCCCCATAGTCCGCAGCGCCATATCGAGCCCCTGAGGCTTGCTGCAGCCCGTCAGAACATCCGTCCGCCTACCCTGATCAAATCCAGGGGGAAACAGCTCGCCACGCTCGTCCACTACGGTTACGGATTCACCACTATCGGATATTTGGCGGATCAAATCACGCAGCAACGTGGTCTTTCCGCTGCCGGGCGGACCGATTATCAGAATATTACCGTGTGTTCCTGCCGCCTTTGCAGCGATGCCGGGAAAATCCCTTGCAGCCCGGATGCAAAGGGATGTAACCGTACGTATGCCGGCGGTCTTGTTCTCTTTTACGATCGCCTCGCCGCAAATACCGATCCTGTGCCCACCGGCCGCTGTAATATAGCCTTGCGACACCGTGGAAGCCGCCCAGGGGGAATATTTGCTGGCAGTATGAACTACAAAATTCAAATCCTGCGCCGTGACATTCATCGGCAGCCATCGGCTTCCCTTATGGGTCACCAGCTCCGGTGGCCTGTCAAGCCGAAGGCGAAGCTCCTGCATACCTTCCCTGCCGTACTTGTCCACATCTGATCGCATATTCAGCGGCAGAATTGCCAACAGCTCTTGCCAGGCGCATTTCATTTGCATCAACTCCTGCAAAATACTATGTGCCCGGATCGGCAATTATACCGATCCGGGCACATTTGAAATATTTGATTACTTGTTAAAAGAATGGATGATTCTCTGGCCTGCAGGGCTGAAAACCACATTGATGATCAGCTCCGGTACAAAATTCGCCAGGATCAGTCCCGTCAGGATATAACTGACAAGATCTGCGCCTGCAGCCCAAGCGGTGAGCACATCGTTAAAGAACAGCAGCATACAAGCTACAAAGATGCCGGTGTTCAACAGCGGGCACACAATAGCTGCGCAGAGCATTGCAACATAGCCGTTCCAAGTCTTAAGCAGCTTATATACAAAGCCGGAAGCAAGACCGGCCAGCGTTCCCTTTGCCATAACTACAATGAAGCAAAGTATGGGGCTTGCCTGGAACACCATTGCGCCGCCGGGATCTGCACCAGTCACGCAGTTGATGTACACGATGACACCAAAGGTTGCACCGAGGATCGCACCTGCAGCAGGGCCGTACATAGCCGCACCCATTACGATGGGGATCAGCACCAGGGAGATGGTAAATCCACCCACTGGCGGTATGATTCCACTCAGGAACTGCATTACGATGACCAAAGCCATCAATAGTGCGATGCCTACCATTCGTTTGACTTTTTTATTCACTTTTGTTTCCTCCTTGCTGTCGCTCCGGCGCTCCGGATGCGATGCAAAATTATTTATCTACAGCGGAAATTCCGCTTTCGATTATGTCAGATCGTCGCTATCTTCCTCAGATTCCTCTTCCAGGTCATCAAAGTCCATCTGCGCAGGCTGGCCGGACTTCATCAGCTCCCACTGCTCCTTTGTAACCAGGATCGTACGGGGCTTGCTGCCCTGGAACGGGCCAACGATACCCTTCTGCTCCATCTCATCCACGATACGGGCAGCACGGGCATAGCCCAGCTTCAGGCGGCGCTGAAGCATAGAAACGGATGCCTGACCGGTCTCCAAAATTACATCAACAGCAGCAGGCAGCATCTCATCGCCATCCATCTCCGCATCGTTGGGTTCGGGCTCCGCAGCGGTTGCAGCACCCTTGCTGTTACCGGTCTGCGCAGCTTTGCGCTCAATTTCGTCCAAAACCGTCTGATCGTAGTCAGTATTGTAATTGGTCTTGACATAGCTGGCGACAGCTTCCACTTCCTCATCGCTGACAAAGCAGCCCTGCACACGCAGCGGCTTGCCGGCACCGATGGGCGCAAATAGCATATCGCCACGTCCGACCAGCTTTTCTGCGCCGGGGGTATCCAAAATGATGCGTGATTCCATAGCAGATGCCACCGCAAATGCGATACGGGAAGGGATATTCGCCTTCATCAGACCCGTGATAACATCGGCAGAAGGACGCTGAGTAGCAATGATCAGGTGAATACCGGCAGCACGGCCCATTTGGGCAATACGGCAGATGGATTCTTCCACTTCCTTGGCGGCTGCCATCATCAGGTCAGCCAGCTCATCGATAATAACCACCACGTGGGGCAGCTTGGTGCCTTCAACCTCGCCGGTCTCAATGGATGAATTATAGGCTTCCAGGTCACGCACTCCGGCATCGGACATAGATCTGTAGCGGCGCATCATTTCCGTAACCGCCCACTGCAGGCTGCCTGCAGCCTTCTTAGGATCGGTAACAACGGGGATCAGCAGATGCGGAATGCCGTTATAGATGCCCAATTCGACCATTTTCGGGTCCACCATAATGAGCTTGACATCATCGGGGCTTGCCTTGTACAGAAGCGAGATGATGATGGAGTTCATACAAACGGACTTACCGGAGCCGGTGGTACCGGCAATCAGCATATGGGGCAGCTTGGAAATATTGCCCACGATGCAGGTGCCGCCGATGTCCTTGCCAACCGCAAAGGAGGATTTAGACTTGGCGCGGTTAAACTCGTTGGAGTCGATTACCTCACGCAGGGAAACAGTGGTAACCGCCCTGTTGGGCACTTCGATACCCACAACGGAGATCTTGCCCGGCACAGCGGCAATACGCACACTGGTAACGCCAAGGCTCAGCGCAATATCGTTGGCGCAGGTAGTCAGCTTATTCAGCCGGACACCCTTATCCAGCTCAACTTCATAGCGGGTAACGCGGGGGCCACGGGTGACATTGATAATATGGGCCTCGATTTTGAAGCTGGCAAGGGTTTCGTTCAGTCGACGGCTGTTTTCACGCATTTCGGTAGTGCCATCCTGCATACCCCTGGAGGGGCTTGCTAGCAGGTCAATTGGCGGGAAGCAATACTCAGGGCGCTCCTGAACCTGCGCTTCCTCAATCTCGGCTGCCACCTGCGCAGCGGATTCAGACGCTTCCTGCGCAGTAACCTTTTCCACCTTAGGCGCCACAACAGGTGCCGGCGGTATGGTATCCTCGATAAAGGGCTCCTCATCTACCTCCAAAACTGGCATAGAGCTGGTTTTCTTACCATGTACTTGCTTGTCGGCATCCATAATGAGCTCAACATCAGTATCGGCAGAAACTGCGGTTTCGGCTGCAGCAACGGGGGTGTCCACATCCTCGTCGATTTGTCGCATCATATCGTCAGCCGCAGGGGTAGGCTTACGCTTCGAGGTTTTCGTGGGAACCACCGGTTCATCGAGATCAATATCGAACTCCATTTGTTCATTTTTGCGGGCACGGCGCTGCTCCACGTGTTCGATATGTCTTTTTGCAATGTGATTGACCACCACAGCGGCAGGCTCCTGACGCTCCTGCACCTCCTCGTCCTCCCAATCGGGCGTGGGACGATTCTGAATGGCACGAATAATGCTGGGAATCGTGATCTGCATAGACGCCAGCAGGCACAGCAGCGCTGCAACAACAAATACGGCGATAGAGATCACCTTGCCGCAAAGCAGCTGCAGCAGCAGTGCCAGGCCGCCGCAGAGGACGCCTGCGGTAGTACCGGCAGCGCCGCCTTCAAACAGCGCTCCGATCACTGCAACGCCACCGGGCAAAGCTACGGCCGGCATAAAAAGCTGCGATAAGCAGCCGCCCATCAGGACAAAAACCATCAGGCAGATGCTGCGCATCACAACGGGGCGCTTGCCGCTGAAGGCCTGGATCACAAATAAGTACAGCAGGGCTGGGATCGCTATGTAGAAGCTGATCTTACCGATTAAGCCGTGGGTGATATTCATCAGCAGCACAACCAGCGCACCCTCGGGATTCAGGGACATAACCAAAAATACCAGAAACAGCGCAATGCTGATCAGTGCAACAACCACACGGGCAGGCATCCGGGTCTTTGTGGTGGCATCCTTGGATGCTTCTACTTTTTTAGCTGCAGCCTTCTTGGCGGCTGTGGTCTTTTTGGGCATAGTAGCCTTTTGGCTCTGTTTCTTCTTATCTACTGCCATCGCAGATGCCTCCTTAAATCATCAGGTATAAAACAAAGGAAAATAGGGACAAGCCCCAGCTGTAATAGGCAAAGCCGGAAAAGCCTGCCCGAACAGCAAGGAAACGCATCATGTAAATGCCGAAGCACGCACTGAAAAACGAAGTAATGCCGGCGGTTAAGCACGAAAGAATCGCTATAAATGTAAGCCCTGCAGATGTGGTAAAGATTGCAAAGAAATCAATTACCAGCAAGACTACAAGAGCAGGGATACTGATCAGTAGTGCCGTATCCATCGCATAGCGTCTTTCCGCACCACGCATCATCGCTGTGGATGTGGTCAAGCCAAGCCGGGAAAAGCCCGGGATCACACCCAAGCCACCGCAAAGTCCCACAATCATACTATCTACCATCGTCATAGACCGGGAATCCTTATTGGCGCTGGGTAAAAATTGCGGAATATACAGCAAAATGCCGTTAACGATCAAAAGTCCTGCCAGGATCCAAAGTCGTTCGTGGAGATCGTGAACGATGGGATACAGGATAAAGACCATTATTACCGAAATATTGGCAATTCGCAGAAAGCGAATATCCGTCAGACTACGGCTGTCCGGCACTCTCTTGCGCCGTTTTTTGTTCACGGATGCAATTTGCCGCTCCCGGTTCAGCTTGGCGATCATAGGCCAGCAGGTGATCAAAAGTCCCAGCAGTGCGCCTAAATGGGTCATAAACCGCAGAAGGCCATAGTCACCGGCGCCGACCAGTCGCAAATAAAGCGCCCGATGGGCTTCGGCAGAGATCGGCAGGAATTCAGAAAGGCCTGAAACGATGCCATATATGAAGCTTTCAAACCAACTTAATTCCATGCCTGCTCCCCTTTCATAACTATTCAGTTTATCATAACATAGGTTTGCGGAAATTTCTACCCCAAATTAAAATTTTTCACGTTTCGGCTGATTGCGGTCGATCATTTTGTGCAGCGCAGCCAAAGCATCATTCAAGCCGCCTAATTTGTCGATAAGCCTGGATGCCACCGCTTCCTTGCCATAGAGAATAGTGCCCACATCGGTTGCCATCTCCCCTGTTGCCATCATATAGCGCTCAAAATCCTCACGGCTGATTCTTGAATTGGTTGTAACAAAATCAGCAATCTGCTCCTGAATTCGCTGGAAATACCGGAATGTCTGCGGCGCACCAACGACAAGTCCTGTCATTCGTACCGGATGCACTGTCATACTTGCTGTGGGCGTGATAAAGGACTTCTTGGTGCAAACCGCCAAAGGAATGCCGATGGAATGTCCACCGCCAAGCACCAGGGAAACTGTGGGCTTTTTCATACCGGCAATCATTTCCGCAATGGCAAGACCTGCCTCAATGTCGCCACCAACAGTGTTCAAAAGCAGTAGCAAGCCGTCAATTTCATCGCTTTCCTCGATGCCTGCCAGCAGAGGAAGAACGTGCTCATATTTCGTTGTCTTGCAATTCTCCGGCAGTACCTGATGGCCTTCCACCTGCCCAATAATGGTCAGTGTATAGATATTTCCGTGCTTTGTTTTGGTAATGTCAGAACCAAGCTCGATTACCTGCTCCTGCTCCTGCTTTTTCATATCTGCATTTTTGTTTTCCATTGTGAAACCTCCTGTTTTTTGCTAGGATGCCCAAAATAGCAGATAAATATAAAAGAAAAGCCCCCGATTACGGGGGGCTTTTATGACTATTTGATTCCAACAGCGGTATCTTCTTCGGCATTCTCCTGCTCGTGGTGCAGTTGTTTCAGTATTTCCGCTTTTTTTCGTTTGATTTCCCTGCGCTCGTTAAAGCCCTCTGTACTTTCCCGCTTCAGCATAATGCGGATTGTCATCAGAATCAACTTAATGTCCAGCATGAAGGAGTAATTCTCGATGTACATAAGGTCTAACCGCAGCTTGTCATAGGGCGTGGTGTTATACTTGCCATAAACCTGGGCATAGCCGGTCAATCCACCCTTGACAGACAGCCGGAAATCAAATTCCGGAATCAGCTTGGAATACTTTCGGGCGTGTTCAACACGCTCGGGTCTCGGTCCGACAATGCTCATATCACCCTTGAGGATATTGATGATCTGGGGAAATTCATCAATGCGGGTTGCACGGATGAATCTGCCCACTTTCGTGATCCGGGGGTCATTGTCCACAGCAGGCTGGGATTTACCGCCAATTTCCGCATTGGGGATCATACTTCTGAATTTCAGGATTTGAAAAACCTTACCGCCGACAGTAACGCGATCTTGCTTAAAGAGAACCGGGCCACCGTCTTCAATCTTGATAGCCAAAGAAACGATAAGCAAAACCGGTGACAAAATGATCAGGCCAATAAGGGACAGAATAATGTCCATCGCGCGCTTGGCAGCCCTTTGTGCAAGGGTCAATCCCCTGCCCCTGACCAGCAGCAGCGGTGTATCGAAAAGACTGATATCCGTGGCACCCTTGAGAATGATATCGGTCATTTTGGGCGCAACATAGGTTCGGATGCCATTTTTGTAGCAGTATTTCAGCAGGTCATTACGGATGCCTGCGGCGACATCATTGATAATCACGGCATCATAGCCACCGATTTGCGCACAGATGGCATCAAAGCCCTCATCCGCGCTGATCAGCTTGGAAATGCGATACTTATCGGAACGGGTGTCCATCTTAAATTTCAGGTCAATGGCATTGTCATTGCCAAAGATCATCACCATATTCTTAGGCGGATAGATCATATGGTACAGATGACTGTAAAGGAACGAGCAAATCAGCGCAATTACCGAATCAACAATCATCAGCATCACAATAGGCAGCGGAGAGATCATCACATTGGCGATCAGAGAAAGCTGCAAATAAGTGATGAAATTGACAATAAATAAGGCAATCAGCTGTGAAGCGAAGGATTCTACCGGCTTCAAATAGCCGAATTTAAAGCCCTCAAAGTTCATAAACAGCATAATAACCAGGATGCCGTAGACGCCGGCAAGGACATACTTACCATTACCATAGTATGCCGGGAAGCCATCGCTACGCTCATAGCCCATACGCCAGACAGTATAATAAGCAACGGACAGAATCAGAACTTCCAGAAAACCCTCAATGAGGCGGATAGTTCTCTTCATGCCGTCAAATTTGGTCTTTTTCATAATAAATCCTCATACCATTTCTTCCATAATATGCAAACTGGATGGCCGGATAGAAGAATAAATTGCGGGTTATGCCCGCCATATATGGACATTTTACAACATATTATGTCAATTGTCAAGGAAACCCGACCTGGGCCTCGGCTTGAAAGCGTGGTAAATAATTGCACTTTCGTCAGTTTTTCCTTGAAATTAGTGAAATTATCGCCTATAATGAGCAAGGTGATTTTATGGGCACAAAAACGAACGCGATCCGACTGGTTGCCCAGGCGGGTATCCCCTGCCGGGAATGTTTTTACGAATACGACGAAAACGACCTTTCCGGCACCCACGCAGCAAATGCAATCGGTATGCCCCAGGAGCAGGTATTCAAGACGCTTGTTGCACGTGGTGAGCGCACCGGCATCCATGTATTTTGCATTCCGGTTTGCTGTGAGCTGGACCTGAAGAAGGCCGCAAAAGCAGCCGGCGATAAGAATATCGCCCTGGTGCCCGTAAAAGAATTGCTGAATTTGACCGGCTATATCCGTGGCGGCTGCAGCCCCGTTGGTATGAAGCGCAAATATCCGACGCATATCGATGAGACCTGCATTCTCTATGACGAGATCGCAGTCTCTGCCGGTGAACGAGGGCATCAAATGATCCTGAATCCGGAGGCTTTGGCAGCATTCATGGATGCGGATCTTGTAGATATCACATAATTTGAAAGGAAGAAACCAATGCAGTATCATTACACCACCAAGGGAACTTGCTCCCGGGAAATTCACTTTGAGATTGAAGACGGCAAGGTAAAAAATGTTGCTTACATCGGCGGCTGCAACGGCAACCTGAAGGGCATCGCATCCTTAGTTGAAGGTATGGATGTTGACGAGGTCATCGCCCGCCTGGAAGGCACGACCTGTGGCGGCAAGCCCACCTCCTGCCCCGATCAACTGGCAACAGCGCTGAAGCAGGCAAAGGAAGCAAAATAACAAGACACCCCACGATGGGCAGCGCACCATCGTGGGGTGTTAATTTTATTCACCGACAGCTTCCAGGATCAGCTTGATCAGCGTATCTCTGCCATCGCCCTTTTCCGCGGAAAACGGAATGACGACGGTATCCTCGGGCAGGTTAAGATCCCCGCGGATGGTGGCAAGATTGCCCTGCAGCTCGCTTTTCTTCACCTTATCCAGCTTGTTGGCAACCACAACAAAGGGACAGCCGCTTTGGATAAACCAATCTGCCATCGTAATGTCATTGTTGGTGGGTGCGTGGCGGCAATCGACGATCATTACGCCCAAATCAATGCGATTTGCAGCAAAGTAATCCTCCATCAGCTTGCCCCAGCGGTCTTTTTCCGCCTGGGAAACCTTGGCATAGCCGTAGCCGGGCAGGTCAACAAAATAGCATTTTCCGTCCACAGTAAAGTAATTCACGTGGATGGTTTTGCCGGGCTTTTCACCGACTCTTGCAAAATTCTTGCGGTTCAAAATGCGGTTGATAACCGAGGATTTGCCCACATTGGACTTGCCGGCAAAGGCAATCTCCGGGATGTTCGTCTTGGGAAAATCCTTGGGCGAAGCCGCAGAGATGAGAAATTCTACTTTCTGTAAGTTCATAGTCACCTCACTGCCGGATATCCGGCCGGCGGGATGCGCCCTTGATCTCCTCAGGGATGGGCAGAATCGTTGGCACAATTCCGTTGCTGCTGCGGTTGAGCGCCGCATCCAATACGGTTTCAACTGTCTGCGCGGTGATGAAATTCAGGGATCTGCGAACGGTCTGGTCGATATCGGCCAGATCTTTTTCATTGTCACTGGGGATGATAACGGTGCGGATGCCGTGGCGAAGAGCCGCCATCGTCTTTTCTTTCAGGCCACCGATGGGCAGGACTCTGCCACGAATAGAGATCTCACCGGTCATTGCCACATCCCGGCGCACCGTAGCACCGGTCAATGCAGAAACAATTGCCGTACAAACTGTGACGCCTGCGGACGGGCCATCCTTAGGCACAGCTCCCTCGGGGAAATGCACGTGGATGTCCTTGGTCTTGTAGAAATTCTCAGCGATACCCAGTGCCTTGGCATTGGCACGGATATAGCTCATTGCGGCCTGAGCAGATTCCTTCATCACATCGCCCAGGTTGCCGGTCAGCTCCAGCTTGCCGGTGCCTTCCATCACATTAACCTCAACCTCCAGCACTTCGCCTCCGACAGAAGTCCAGGCAAGGCCGGTGACCAAACCTACCTGATCATTTGCAGGCAGCCGATCCGGCAGGAATCTACGCTGGCCGAGGAAGGTTTCGATATTGGAGCCGGTCACGGTGACACGCTTCAGCTTTTCATCATCCAGCAGCATTACATCGGCCTTACGGCAGATCTTTGCGATATTGCGCTCCAAATTGCGCACACCGGATTCACGGGTGTAGCAGGAGATGATCTCGCGGATGGCATCATCAGTAATACGCAGCTGAGATTTCCTCAGGCCGTGCTTCTTAAGCTGATTGGGAATCAGGTGATTTTTGGTGATCATCAGCTTCTCTTCATCGGTATAAGAGCCCAGCTCAATGACCTCCATACGGTCCAGCAAAGGTCTCGGAATCGTATCCATCGTATTTGCGGTGGTGATGAACATCACATCGGAAAGATCAAAGGGAATCTCCAAATAGTGATCCCGATAGGTCTTATTCTGCTCCGCATCCAGTACCTCCAGCAGCGCCGCGCTGGGATCGCCGCGATGGTCAGTACCCAGCTTGTCCACCTCATCCAGCAAAAGCACAGGGTTGCTGCTCTTGGCCTGGGTAATGGCGGCCATAATTCTGCCGGGCATAGCGCCGACATAAGTCTTGCGATGGCCACGGATCTCCGCTTCGTCGTGAACACCGCCCAATGCAATTCTTGCAATTTTGCGGTTTAGGCTCCGAGCCACGGAGTAAGCAATGGATGTCTTGCCAACACCGGGAGGTCCTACCAGGCAAAGAATCTGCGGCGGCATATTAGGCGCCATTTGGCGCACCGCAATGGTCTCCAGAATCCGCTCTTTGATCTTTTCCAGGCCATAATGGTCTTTCTCTAGAATTCTTCTTGCGGCATCCACGTCGATTCGCTCTTTGGTGCGGACATTCCAGGGCAGCTCCAATACAGTATCAAGATAATTGCGAAGAACGGATGCTTCGGAGGAGCCAAAGGGCTGCTTTCTCAGCTTTTCCACATCACGCAGCAGTTTGGATTCGTAGGTTTCCTCCAAGCCCAGCGCACGGATCTGTTTCTCATAACGGGCAAATTCGGTCGCTTCATCATCGCCCAGCTCTTCGTGGATGGTTTTCAGCTGCTCACGCAGATAATAGTCCCGCTGCTGGCGATCCATATTGGACCGAGTCTTTTCCTGGATATCATCCTCCAGCTGCAGCATCTGTAGCTCCTGATGAAGCAGTCTCACAGCCATCTCAAGGCGCCGTATTGGGTTTAATTGATTCAGCAGAGCAATCTTATCCTTGAAATCAAAGGTGGCATTCTGGGCGATTGCATCCGCCATAAAGCCACAACTGTCGGAACTCATAATGCGAAGATGCACCACATGCGCAGGCTGCTCGGACATATCAATATAATTGGAATATACCGCATTGGCTTCCCTGCGCAGCGCACGCGTACGCAGCGATTCCGTAACCTCGGTTTCCGGAACAGAGAACACCACACCGCACAGATAGGGCTTAGAAAGGTCAATCACTTCGACCCTGCCGCGGCAAATGCCGGTAACCAAAACACGAATGGTCTCACCCTGACCGCGAAGAATCTGCTTAACCTTGACAATTGTGCCAATAGGATGCAAATCGCTCAAGCCGGGATCGTCCACAGTAATGTCTTTTTGAGGAATCAGCAGCAAGGTCTGATCCTTATTCATCGCTTCTTCCAGCGCCAGCACGGATTTGTTGCGGCCTACTTCAAAATGGATCGTTTGATCTGGGTAGACTACCAATCCACGCAGTGCCAGAATCGGAAATTCTTTAGAAATATAGGTTCCATTCATTTGGGATCTCCTCCTTTTCGTGAAGATGAAGAAGGGGGTAAAGCTACCCCCTTCCATTCCCTTTTAATTGGTTTCACCCAGTTTATTTCTGGGATTGGAAGCATCACGAATGATTGTAGGCTCACCGCCTGTGATGCAATCCTTTGTGATAATGACCTTGCGGATCGTCAAATCCGACGGGATCTCAAACATGATCCTGGTCATAATGCTTTCCATTACGCTGCGAAGTCCTCTTGCACCGATCTTACGGGCCAAAGCCTTCTCAGCAACAGCATCCAGGGCATCCTCCTGAATCTCCAGCTCAACGTGATCCAGCTCCAGCAGCTTTTGATACTGCTTGGTCATAGCATTCTTGGGCTCCGTCAGGATGCGGATCAGGTCGTCCTTGGTAAGGCTGCGCAGGCAGGTAATAACCGGCATACGGCCAACCAATTCAGGAATAATACCGAATTTCAGCAGATCATCCGGCTCAACCTGAGCCAGCAGCTGACCAACGTCACGCTGCTTCTTACTTTGAACCTGTGCGCCAAAGCCAATGGAGGAATGCTCCTGCCGGGCTTCGATGATCTTATCCAGCCCATCAAATGCACCGCCGCAGATGAAGAGAATGTTGGAGGTATCCACCTGGATCATTTGCTGCTGTGGATGCTTACGTCCACCCTGAGGCGGAACGTTGGCAACGGTGCCCTCCAGGATCTTCAGCAGCGCCTGCTGAACACCTTCGCCGGAAACATCACGGGTAATGGAGGTATTTTCACTCTTGCGAGCGATTTTATCCATTTCGTCGATGTAGATAATGCCGTGCTCTGCCGCATCAACATCGAAATCAGCCGCCTGCAGCAAACGAAGAAGGATATTCTCCACATCGTCGCCAACATAGCCGGCTTCCGTCAGTGTAGTGGCATCAGCAATGGCAAAAGGAACATCAAGAATCTTGGCAAGGGTCTGGGCAAAGAGGGTTTTGCCGCTGCCCGTAGGTCCGATCAGCAAAATATTGCTCTTTTGCAGTTCTACATCGGAGCTGTTACCTAAATAGATTCGCTTATAGTGATTATACACCGCAACAGACAGAGCAATTTTGGCGTCTTCCTGCCCGATGATGTAATTATCCATGAAAGTTTTGATCTCCATGGGTGTGGGGAGATGGTCAAACTTCTGCTGCTCGGTCATCTGCTCATCGACCAGAAGCTCGGTGCAGGCCTGCACACAGTCACTGCAGATATATACACCGGGACCTGCAATCAAACGCTTAGTCTGGCTCTCCCCTTTTCCGCAAAAACTGCAGCGGATGGACTCTTCTCTATTCGCCATGGGTCCGTAACTGCCTTTCGATGAAAATTAGTGGCGCTGAACGATCTCGTCGATCAAACCAAAAGCCATAGCCTCCTGCGCCGTCATAAAGTTATCACGCTCACAAGCGGCGGTAACCTCCTCAAGGGATCTGCCGGTGTTCTCCGCCAGGATGCGGTTGGACCGGTCCTTGATGGTCTGCAGGCGCTTCATATGGATAGCCATATCGGTAATCTGACCCTGGGTGCCTGCAGAGGGCTGGTGGATCATGATTTCGGCATTGGGCAAAGCCATACGCTTGCCCTTTGTGCCTGCAGACAACAAGAATGCACCCATGGATGCCGCCATACCAACACAGATGGTGTTGACATCGCACTTGATGTACTGCATTGTATCATAGATCGCCATACCGGCGGTAACGCTGCCACCGGGGCTGTTGATATAGAACTGGATGTCCTTGTCGGGGTCCTGGTTTTCCAGGTACAGCAGCTGCGCAACGATCAGGCTGGCAGTGGTGTCATTGACCTCTTCGGACAGGAAAATGATGCGATCATTCAGCAGACGGGAGAAAATATCATAGCTGCGCTCGCCGCGGCTGGTCTGCTCAACAACATAGGGTACTAAACTCATGGTAGTGTCTCCTTTCAAACAGTCTGAAACATTCTAACCATAAAAGGCTCTGCTTATTCCTCGGCCTTGGGAGCAACGGGGATTGCACTGTCAACAATCAGCTTGACAGCCTTACGGGTCTTAAGACCGGTGGTCAGCTCCTCCGCGGGAACAAGGGTCTTGATCTTTTCAACTTCCATCTCGTACTGAGCAGCCAGGGAAGCAAATTCAGCCTCCAGCTCCTCATCGGTGACGGTGATGCCCTCAACCTCGATGATCTTGTCCAGGGTGACGTTGATCTTAGCCTGCTTCTCAGCGGTGCCACGGAAGGCATTGCGCATGGTAGCCATATCGCCGCCCATCATCTGTGCGTACTGCTCAACGGAGAAGCCGCTCATCTGCAGCTGATATGCAAAGCGCTCCATCTGATTGTCCAGCTCTGCCTCAACCAAAGCTGCGGGAACTTCAACAGTAGCATTGGCAGCAGCCAGCTCAACGCAAGCGTTCTCAAAGGCGCTGTCGATCTGCTTCTGAGCCTTCTCCAGAGTCTTAGCGGGATTGTCAGCCTTCAGCTCTTCCAGGGTGTCAAACTCGGAAACGTCCTTCGCAAACTCATCGTCCTGCACAGGAACGTTGGTAGCAGTGACCTTATTGCACTTGACGTGGAACACAACAGCCTTACCGGCCAGGCTTTCTGTATAGTCCTCGGGGAAGGTGATGTCGATATCCTTCTCCTCACCGGCGGACATACCCACAACCTGCTCCTCAAAGCCGGGAACGAAGGAGCCGGAGCCCAGCTTCAGGTCAAAGTTCTCGCCCTTGCCGCCCTCGAAGGGAACGCCATTGTCGAAGCCTTCGAAGTCAATATTGGCGGTGTCGCCCATTGCGGCGGGACGATCAACGGTCTCGGTAGAAGATACATTCTCTGCCATACGATCCAGCTCAGGCTGCACCTGCTCATCAGTGACAACAGCTTCAGCCTTCTCAACCTCCAGGCCCTTGTAAGCGCCCAGGGTGACCTCGGGGTAAACATCGGTGGTCAGAGTCAGGGTGACGGTGCCATCCTCACCGATGCTCATATCGGTCAGGCTGGGACGGCCAACAGCCTTCACGCCCTGATCGACCACAGCAAACTGGTAGACCTCGGGGAAGATCTCCTCCAGGCCGTCTTCGTAGAATACGTGAGCGCCATACATAGCCTCGATCATCTTGCGGGGTGCCTTACCCTTACGGAAGCCGGGGATAGAAATGGTCTTGCGGACCTTCAGGTATGCCTTGCTTACGCCGGTCTCCATCAGTTCCTTGTCGATCTCGACAACAATGGTAGCCTGATTGCCGTTTCTTTCAATGCTCTTAATGTTCATAATCGATTTCCTCCAATGATGGCTGCATACTTGCGCCATTATATTTTTATATAACTGCATTATTTTATCAAAGAATGCGGCAAATGTCTATAGTTTTCTTTTGAATTTTGGAAAAATTCGTAATTTAATCTACCCAAACGCAAAATCAACACCCTGCTTTGTCACAAAGTGTTGATTTTTGATCATTATGGTAGGACTTTGTAGGGCATAAAGTCCAGCTTATCCGCCGCAACCAGCTTAAAATCAATGCCATCCCACACACCTTCCATCGCCAACGCGTGGCTGGGACCATGCAAGTGGCCATAGAAGCAGCGGCGTACATCGTACTTTTCCAAAAGCTGCAGGATTTCCTTGCATTCATAGCCCTTATACTTGGGCGGATAATGCAGGAAAACCAGCTTTGGCAACTCCCCTGCCGATTGTAACGATGCCTCCATGCGCAGCAATTCCCGCTGAAACACCTTTTTATCGTGCTCCGAGCCGTGATCCTCCTCAAAGAACCAGCCACGGGTACCGCAGATGGCATAGCCGTCATATTCGTAATGGTTGTTATTCAGAATAAACTGATTGGAAAAGCCATTTTCCTCGCAGAATTTATAGAATTTGGAGGCGGTGCTCCACCAATAATCGTGATTGCCCTTGAGAATGATTTTCCTGCCGGGAATGCTGTCGATGAAACCAAAGTCAGATTTTGCTTCCTCCAGATCCAGCGCCCAGCTGAGATCACCCAGCAGTACGGTGGTATCCTCGGGTTGAATCACGTTGAGGCCTTCCCTCAACTTCTCAAGATAGCCAACCCAATTGCCGCCAAATATGTCCATCGGCTTATTTGCACCCAAGCTCAGGTGCAGATCACCGATTGCGTAAAGCGCCATAAGCGTCCTCCTTAGGAATTACGCAGCAGTTCCTTCAGCGCATCTTCCGTAATATTCATTGCGCCGGCAATAAAACCGGCCTGATCTGCAGGATTGCAGTCAGCCAGCAGCAGGGCCGTGCGGTTCTCGCCGGTCTTTGCCCGGTAGTCCATCAAGCCGCTGTAAGATACAGCTGAGCCCTTTTCCAGCACGCAGGAATTGGTGCGATAGACGCTGGAAATTGCGTTGGCGATACGGTCATCGCTGACCACTGCGCAGAAAATACCAGCCCTCAGCTTGCTGGCATCCTCAAGGGCAAAGATGCCGCCGGATTCGCAAGTATTTTTGTATCTGACAGCCTCATCAGCGCCACAGGTGGCGCAGATCAGCCGCTCCAGCTCCACATAGGCAGGATCATTTGCGGATGTACGCATTTGGCCGTGGCGCAGCAGATCCCACACACCGCAATCCGGCGCGCAGGCGCAGATAATGTTACCAATGGGAAGTCCCATTTCCCGACCATACCAGGCCGCCATAGTCAGCCTAAAATCGCCGCAGGGCAGCGCAATATCGATCTCACGATCGCTGATCCCCTGCTTTCTCATTTCCGCGAATACGCCAAAAAATACCGCAACACGAATTGCAATTGCCACCCAGGATGTGGTCTGATCCTCGGTATTGAAGCAGCCGCAGATCTTCCCTGCCAGGCGCTGCTCCAGCTTCTCATAGCTGCCATCAAGATTGCGGAACAGCTCCGCGATGACGGTGCGCTGGTGAGCGGGCTTGATACGAACAGGATTTCTGCCAATACTGAACTCCACCTGCTTACCGGTAAGACGGGTGGAAAACAGATGATTCAGCACCAGCGCAACACAATCGCCGAAGGACTGGTCAGCCAGCTCCTTAAAATCGATCTTCGGCATCTTAAAGGGTACAAACAGGCCGCCATTGGGCGCTGCATCGTGCTTGATGGCGTGAAACGCAGTGTAGGTATCAAATCGGTCTCTGGTGGTCAAATACAGCATTTTTCCATTACCTCCAACGCATTATTCCAGTAAATTTTGCGGACGATTTCTTCTCCTACGCCCAGTTCCAGCAAGCGATTTGCCAGTACCGGATAGGATTGCACACCTTCGAAGCCATCTGCCAGCGTGTCACAGCCGTCCAGGTCGCCGCCAAGAGCAATATGATTACCCTCGGGGTCCAGCTCCAGGAAGTGCAAAATATGGGCACAGACGGTGTCCAGGTCCGGCTGATCACCCAGGAATTCGGCATATTGATTAATGCCTGCCACACCGCCTGTCTGACAAATGGCATGGAACATATCATCTGTCAAATTCCGGCCTACATCGCACACGGCGCGGCTGTTGGAATGGCTGGCGATGACCGGCTTCTCAGCGATTTTCATAATATCCCAAAAGCCTTCGTCACTGATGTGGCTCACATCCACGATCATACCCACACGCTGGGCCTCCCGGACATATTCCCTGCCCTGATCGGTCAGGCCGCCGCCAGTCTTTTGAGAGCCGGTTAAAGCGTTTTGCTCATTCCAGCTCAGGGTGGAAACGCGGAAGCCAACTGCGTAAAGATCCTGCAAAAGCTCGGGATCAAAATCAAAACCGGCAGGACCTTCAATGGTCAAAATACCGGACATTAAGCCGTTTTCATAGTTTTCCCGAACTTCCTGAGCAGAAAATGCTTGCCTTATCCAATCGCTGTTTTTCTCGATCTGGCTCAGGATCTCACCCATTTCACGCTCAAATGCAACCACCGGTGAAACCTCATACCACCTGCGGGAATCAGGCGTGGTAAAGCAGGCAAAGCATTGGGCGTAGCCAGGCAGCATCTTTGCACGCTCAAGGTCAATATGGAAACTATTCTTGCGCAGGGAATAACCACCCAGCAGATCCTTGCCAAGCAGTTCCAGCGCAGTATCGCAATGCAGGTCAAAAACAGGAAAATTCATTGAAATGCATCCTCCAAATGTGTCAATTCGGGGTTTTGCGTCATAACGCCCTGTGGTGCATAGATCTCGATCACGTCGAACCGGGGCTGCAGTTTTGTTGGATTGGCAGAAAGATACATCTCAGCTGTTACCCGGATACGGTCCTGCTTGTGATAGTCCACAAATTCCCGCCCGGAAGCGAATTTAGCAGACTTTCGCAGCTTCACTTCCACAAAAACCAGGTGCTTTCGGTCTCTCACGATAAGATCGATCTCACCAAAGCGGCATTTGTAGCCGCAAGCCACCAGCTTATAGCGTTTTTTCTGCAGGTACTCGGCAGCCAGCGCTTCACCCCAGGCGCCAACAATCTTACTTGTCGCCATAAAATTTCTTCAAAAAGGTCATGCGGTGGATAGGTGTCGGGCCGTACTCGGTCAGGGCAGCATAGTGGGCCTTAGTGCCGTAGCCTTTATGTATCTCAAAGCCATATTGGGGATATTCTTCAGCCATCTGCTCCATCCAATCGTCACGAGTGACTTTGGCAAGGATAGAAGCCGCTGCAATATTAGCGCTGAGGCTGTCGCCCTTGACCACGGTTTTAACGGGAATCGCAAAATCCTTTTCCCGATTGCCGTCAATCAGCGCCAAATCAGGTTTGACATTTAGCTGATCCAGCGCACGCTGCATTGCCAAAAAAGTAGCTTGCAGAATGTTGATCTGATCGATTTCTTCGTGTGTGGCAAAGGCAACGCCATAAGCAATTGCCTGCTCCTTGATGATGGGAACAAGCTCCCTGCGGCGCTTGTCGGTCAGCTTTTTGCTGTCGTTGAGCCCGGGAATCTCCAAATGAGGCGGCAGAATGACCGCAGCAGCGCACACAGGGCCTGCCAAGGGTCCCCTGCCCGCTTCGTCAACACCGCAAATGGTGGTGATACCCTGCGCGTAGAAGGAATCTTCAATTTCCCACATATTCTTATCAGACATTTACTTATCCTCCGGTTCTTCCAGGGTGAATCTGCCTAATTTGCCGCTGCGGTACTCGTCGATCAGCACCTTTGCCATACGCTCCGTATTGATCTCACCGCCGGAGATCAGGAAGCCGCGTCTGCGGCCAGCCAGCTCCAGCAGTTCATAGCCGGGAACATCCTCCTCGGTGTCGATGCCATAGCGATCCTTCAGCGCCTGCGGATACCGCTGATGCAGCAGCTTGATCAGGCGGCTGGCAAGCTCCTCGATATCAATCACACCGTCCTTAACGGCACCGGTATAAGCCAGCATCATACCTACTTCCGGATCCTCAAACTTGGGCCACAAAATGCCGGGAGTATCCAGCAACAGCAAGCCATTATCGACGGTAACCCACTGCTTGCCGCGGGTAACACCGGGACGGTTCTCCGCTTTGGCGCCCTTGCGGCCGGAAATTTGATTGATCAGGGTTGATTTACCCACATTAGGAATACCAACGATCATCACACGCAGAGGCTTATTCATACCCTTTGCGGCATTGCGTTCAATCTTATCCTTCAAAACCCCACGCACAGCCGGATAAAAATCTGCAATACCCTTCCGGGATTTGCAATCCGTAGGCACAGCAGCCATTCCAAGGCTTCTGAAATACTCCGACCAGCGCTTGGTGGCCGCAGGATCCGCAAGGTCCATACGGTTGAGTATCACAATCCGGGGCTTATTGGCGCAGATTGCATCAATATCCGGGTTACGGCTTGCCATCGGAATACGGGCATCCACGATCTCGCAGATCGCATCCACCAACTTCAGGTCAGCCTCGATCTGACGGCGGGTTTTGGTCATATGGCCGGGATACCACTGAATATTCATCTTATCGAGTTCCATCAATGCACCACTCCTATTCTGGAGAAGTCACGGGATTCCCTGGGATCTCCTGCGTAATCAACGCCGTTGGTGCCGGGAATGAAGAGGAAAATGACCTTACCGATAACTTCCCTCTCGTCGATCAGGCCAATGCTGGGATGGCGGCTGTCACGGGAGCCATTGCGGTTATCACCCAGGACGAAAACGCAGTTTTCCCCCACGATCAATGGAAAATCAACGCCCTCATAAAGAGATGTTGGGGTCATTGTATAGGGCTCATCCAGCGGAACATCATCTACATAGACAATACCGGCATTAAAGTCGATATCCACCTTCTGCCCCTCTGTGGCAATGACACGCTTGACGATGGGTGCGCCATTATCAAAGGTCTCCTTGCTGCATACGATTATATCGCCCTGTTGGGGGTCGCGGTAGAACACATTGCTCAGCACCAGCAGATAGTCGCCATCTTTCAATGTATTATTCATAGAGGTACCGTCGACGACCACAACCCGCAGAAACAGCGAGAAAATCACCAAAGCAGCCAGCAGGTACAGCACATCGTGGGCATAGACAAGCAAAGTCTTTCGCCAGTTGGGTTTTTCCTCGATCACAGTATTTTCATCTGCATCGCAAAGCAGAATGTCCTCATCCGTTTTTTTGCGGAATAAACGCATAAAATCACATCCAAATCCGATCAGCGCCTATGCGCCGACAATAATATAGCTTATTATAAACGATAATTGCGCAAAAAAAAAGAGGGCAAAGCCCTCTTTTTTTCTTTTTTCCCTTAAACTCTCTCTTTGACCTTGGCAGCCTTGCCGAAACGACCACGGAGATAGTACAGCTTTGCACGACGAACCTTGCCATGCGGACGGTTTCGATCATTGCAACGTTGGGAGAATGCAGGGGGAAAACCTTCTCACAGCCGACACCGTAGGAGATACGGCGAACGGTGATGGTCTCGGTAATACCACCGTGCTTGCGGGCAATAACGGTGCCCTCGAAAACCTGGATACGCTCACGGGAGCCTTCCTTGATGCGAACATGCACACGAACGGTATCGCCGACCTTAACTTCGGGCAGCTCTTCCTTCATGTACTGGCTGTTAAGAGCCTTTACGAGATCCATAATTTTGTCCTCCTTAATATATTAGGCGTTCATACGGCGCATTTTAGCCCGCAGAGGACTCACCCTGATTTCAGACCGCTGTATTATATCATCACATTTTCGAAAAATCAAGTACTTTTTTATAATTTTTTCCAACATTTTTGCAATTTATGCAAGAAAAAGCACTGCCCTTTCGAGCAGTGCTTTTGTTTAGCTAGGATTATACGCCAGCCTTGGAACGGCGAATTGCCTCAGCCTCATCGCAGCCATTGGCCTTAACCTCATAGCCAGCCAGAGGAACGATCTTCTCGTGGATGGAATCCAGGATCCAGGTTGCCTGCGGGAAGAAGAACTCGTCAAACTCGAAAGGAGGTGTGATCCAGTTCTTAGCGCCAACAACAACAGGAGGTGCATCCAGATCGTCGAAGCACAGAGTGGTGATGTTCTGAGCCACATCGTTCAGGTAGCTGCCGCGTGCGCAGGCATCGGAAACCAGAACGACCTTACCGGTCTTGCGAACGGACTCGATGATCTTGGTGTAATCCAGGGGTACCAGAGAGTGAATGTTGATGATATCAGCTTCCATGCCGTACTTCTCGCTCAGCTGCTTAGCAGCGTCAACTGCACGGTACAGAGCAGCACCGATGGTCAGGATGGTAATATCCTTAGCGTCGCGGACCTTATTGGTGTCGCCAATCTCGATCCCATAGCGCTCTGCGGGAACGCCACCCTCGTGGAACTGCTCGCCCACGTCGTAAATTCTCTGGCTCTCGAAGAAAACAACGGGATCAGTGCCTCTCAGAGCGGTCTCCATCAGGCCCTTGGCCTCCCAGGGAGTTGCGGGGAAGCAAACCTTCAGGCCGGGAATGTGTGCGCACAGAGCGGTCCAGTCCTGAGAGTGCTGTGCGCCGTACTTGGAGCCGACGGAAACACGCAGAACCAGGGGCATCTTCAGGATGCCAGCGGACATAGCCTGCCACTTGGACATCTGATTGAAGATTTCGTCACCGGCGCAGCCGATGAAGTCAGCATACATCAGCTCAACCAGTGCGCGGCCGCCGGACAGAGCGTAACCGACAGCAGTACCAACGATGGCAGCCTCAGCCAGAGGAGAGTTGAACAGACGGCTGTGAGGCAGTGCGTCCATCATACCACGGTATACGGCAAATGCGCCACCCCAGTCACGGCAGTCTTCGCCGTAAGCGATCAGAGTGGGATCCTCATAGAAGCGGTCCCAAATAACCTCGGACAGACCGTCACGCAGGTTGTACATCTTCATCTTGGAAACGGGCTTGCCGTCC
>JAZSCE010000078.1:0-2211 GCA_045602725.1 Faecousia sp.
AGTAGTTGCCATTGTGAGAAGTCTTGGCGGTGAAGGTGAAGGCAGCCTTTGTAGCAGAGCTGGAGGAGCAGTTCTTCCAGGTCTTGCCGCCGTCAGTGGAAACCTGCCACTGATAAACCTTGCTGGCGCCGGTGGCCGTGACCGTAAACTTGGCAGTCTTGCCCTTGGTCACGGTTTTGGCGGTAGGCTGGGTGGTGATGCCCAGCACATACAAGCGGACAGCATCGGTATAAACCGTGTTGCCGGCGTTGTCCTTAATGCGGCAGCGGTAGTAATTGCTGCTGTGGGACGTCTTGGCGGTGAAGGTGAAGGTGGCCTTCGTTGCACTGGCGGAAGAGCAATTCTTCCAGTTCTTGCCGTCAGTGGAGGACTGCCACTGGTAGGTCTTGCTTGCGCCGGTGGCTGCCACGGCAAACGTGACGGTTTTACCGGCGGCTACTTTCTGCGTTGTAGGCTGGATGGTAACGCCCAGAACATACAACCGGACGGCGCTGGTGTAAACCGTATTACCGGCAGAACCGGTCACCTTGCAGCGGTAGTAATTGCTGCTGTGGGACGTCTTGGCGGTGAAGGTAAAACTTGCCTTCTTGGCAGTACTGGAGGAGCAATTCTTCCAGCTCTTTCCGTTGGTGGAGGACTGCCACTGGTACTTCAGGCCATTGCCGGTGGCCTTGACGGTAAACTTGGCGGTCTTGCCGGCCGCTACCTTTGCCGTCTTTGGCTGGGTGGTGATTTTTGCCTTGTTTTCGGCAGGAGGCTTCAGGATATACACAGCATCAAAGGCTTCCTCCGCCTTGTCGTAGTATTCCATGCTCTCCAATGCAGCCTGGTCCAGCGAAACATCCTCCTTGGTCAGCCCGCTGATGTCATAGCCGCTTTTTGCCGTGATTGTAACGACAATCGCATAGGTTTTATCCGCAGAAAATGTGCCGGTAGCCATAACCGGGAGCGTATCCGGTTGTCCATCTCCATTTTCGTCAATTATCTCCAAAAAGCCTTCTATTTTTACATTCGCGTCAGCCGTTGTTGTTATCGCAGCTTCCGACACTGCTGTGCCAACGGTGTAATTTTTCAGGCTCATTTTCACCGATTCCACGGGAACAGGCGGCTGGACATTGGGATCATCCTCAATAACAAATGCGGGAGAATAGAAGAATATAAACGAATAAGTGCCGTAATTGCCCGGGGTTCCCGTTCCGTTTTCGGGATACCACTGTTGGCCGTTTACCGTTAAAGTAGTGGGGGTACCCAGCTCGTATTGGCTGGCAGCCTCGTTATCAATGCGGACGGATGTGGAAATACGCCACTGGCCGGGGGTAAAACGGTTATCATATATCGTTTGCCATACATCGCCAACCTTCTTCTGCCAGCATAGGTTGCCGGTGGAGGCATTGATATAGGCCGGCGCTCCCTCGATGATTGTAAATTCAGGAATCCGGATCCGCCCATACAAAGTAGGAATGGTTTCCATATCCTCCGAGGTGGCCACGATATTAAAAATCTCCTGCTTACCCGAGCTTTGCTTCCACTGTGCAGTGGCGGTTATATCGCCATACACGAGATAGGTTTCGCCAGGGAACCATTCTTCGCCGTTGATCTTCCAGGACTTAAAGACCTTGCCGGTGGGCGCTGTGAAAGCGCAGTTGGGGATGGTATAATTTCCGGCCACATTCTCTACCGGTGCCATCGTACCGGTGCCATTACCTTTATCGAATGTTACGGTGTAGCCCTTAATGGTGGGGAAGGTGTATTCAATTGTGGTCCAAATATAGGAGCCGTATTGGATGTAGGCATTTTTCCCATTGATCTTGGCATCTACCGCAGGATTCGTGCGGAACGCATAATCATTGCTTTCTCTGACGAGTTCTACCCGAACGGTGTACGTCAGACCCGGTTCAAAGGTATCGGTGGGAAGCATAGGTACATCACCACAGAACCAGGTAACGCCGTTTTCCGTGGACACGCCGTAGGTATCGCTCTCCACGTCCAAAACAGCGCCGGTGGTATAAACATTTGCGCTGTAATTGGGATTGCGTCCTGGCGAAGGCTCCATCACGCTTACATCCACAGCCGTGATCTCTGTGGAGGCAGAGGCCGTCATCGGGAATGCTGAAACCAGCATCACCAGGGCCAGCAGAATGCTAAACAATCGCATTGTCTTTTTCATAATTTGTACCCCTTTCAGAATCTTCTGTCAGTTTTTTATTTGAC
>JAZSCE010000079.1:0-11387 GCA_045602725.1 Faecousia sp.
GACTTGGGACTGATACCCACACGGTTTCTGCGAATCGCTTTTGCAACCGCCTCCACCGCCGCATCCTGCCCCACAATGTGGGTTTTCAGGCGGTCAGCCAGGCCTTTTATCTGCTGATACTCCTGCGCCTTAATCTTGCTGGCAGGAATTTTAGTCCACAGTTCAATAATGCGGGCCAAATTCTCAATGGTAACCGCAGGAGGCGGTACCTGCTCCAATTTTTCAATCTCATCTGCCAGCTGGCACAGCCTGCTGCGAATATGGGCAAGACGCTCAAAATGCTCATTCTCCGTATCCTCGGTCAGCATACGAAGCTCCAGTTCGTAATCGTCACGCTCTTTCTTCTTTTCCGCAAGCAAGGAGATCTCCTTGCAACGCAGATTTACATCGGAGCAAGCCTCGTCCAGCAGGTCGATGGCCTTATCCGGCAGGAAGCGGTCAGTGATATAGCGCTCAGACAGCACCACACACTGCCGTGCGATCTCAGGAGAAATGGTAACGCCGTGAAAATCCGCATAGCTCTTGGCGATACCCTGCATAATTTGGCAAGCCTCCTCAATGGTGGGCTCTGCCACAGTAACGGGCTGGAAACGACGCTCCAAAGCCGCATCCTTCTCGATATACTTGCGATATTCATTGAATGTGGTAGCGCCGATGACCTGAATCTCACCGCGGGAAAGCGCAGGCTTCAGGATATTGGCTGCATTCATAGAGCCTTCGGCATCGCCGGCACCAACCAGGTTGTGCACCTCGTCGATAACCAAAATGATATTGCCGCACTCCTTGATCTCACCGATCAGGCTCATCATACGGCTCTCAAACTGACCACGGAACTGGGTACCGGCCACCAAAGCCGTCAGATCCAGCAGGAAAACTTCCTTATCCCGCAGCTTGTAGGGCACATCACCGGCAGCGATTCGCTGAGCAAGGCCTTCTGCAATAGCGGTCTTACCAACGCCGGGCTCACCGATGAGGCAGGGGTTGTTCTTTTGGCGGCGGTTCAGGATTTGGATCACACGCTCCGTCTCCACGTCTCTGCCGATCACGCGGTCCAGCTTGCCTTCTTTGGCTCTGCGGGTCAGGTCCATACAGTAGCTATCCAGGAATTTATGCTTTTTGCCCTTTTTCCTGGGCTTTTCGCCTTCGTCCTTCTGCTCCGGCGCATCCTCTCGCTCAGCAGGCAGCGCATCAGAGGACTTGGGCTGGCTAATACCGCCGAACAGCTGATTCAGCATTGGGAAAGTGGCGGTCTGACTATCCATATCATCGTCATCGTGGTCGCCGGAATCCATCTGTGCAAACATACTGCTCATCTCGTCGCTGAGATTATCCAGATCGTCCTCAGAGAAGCCCATCTGCTTGACAGCCTCGTCGATTTGGGGAATGCCCAAGGAACGGGCGCACTTCAGGCAATAGCCTTCATTCAGCGTCACACCGTTTTCCATCTTGGTGATAAATACCACCGCTATATTCTTCTTACACTTCGTGCAAAGTTTGGGTTGCATAGATATTCACTCCGTTTCTGCTAGGGGTCATTTTCCGCAATTATAGCACATTGCGCAAATCAAATGGAGAACAATTTGTTAAACTATAGGCCGATGGGGCTCACATTCGAACTTCTCCACGCCGTCATCATACCAAAGGTGCGTCATGTAAAGACCGCCGGAGGGTACCGTAGGGCCGGCTGCAGTGCGGTTACCCGCATCGAGAATCTTGCCGATCTCCTCCGGTGGGAATTTGCCTTCTGCGGCATAGACAACTGTGCCGGCCATCGCCCGGGCCATATTGTACAAAAAGCCGTTGGCGCACACACGTAGAGCGATCAGGTCGCCATCACGCTCCACCTTGTAATAGTATACCGTGCGGACGGTGGATTTTACCTCCGTTCCCACACTGCGTACGGCGGCAAAATCGTGGGTGCCCACGAATTGATCAGCCGCGGCCTGCATCACTTTCTCATCCAAATACTTGGGGTAAAACCAGGCACGATCCACATAAAACGGGTCTTTCAGCCGGGAATTATAGATAAGATAGGTATATTCCTTCTTGGCGCAGGAGCCGATGGCATTGAAATTCTCATGGACCTCCATTGCCTTGGTCACAACAATATCCAGTGGCAAATGGGTATTCAGCGCATAGGGCAGCCGATCCACCGGGATGGTGGATGTGGTCTTAAAATTCGCCACATAGCACTTGGCGTGAACGCCAGCATCTGTTCTTCCGCAGCCGGTAACGTGGACGCTGTGGCCTACGATCATCTCAATCGCCTTCTGCAGGGTTTCCTGAACAGTGGGCAGATTTTTCTGCATCTGCCAGCCGTGGTAGGCTGTGCCGAGATAGGTCAAAAAAAGTGCAATATTGCGCATAAGCTACCTCACAGACCGAAGCCGCGCAGCACGCAAACAGCGACGATCAGCGCAGCGGCCACCAGGAAGCTGCCGTAATCACAGCCGTGCATACGCAGAAGCTTCATTTTCGTACGGCCTTCGCCACCCTGGTAGCAGCGGCATTCCATAGCGGTAGCCAGCTCATCAGCCCGGCGGAATGCGCTGATAAACAGCGGCACCAAAATCGGCACAAGTGCCTTGACCCGCTGCATCAGATTGCCGGATTCAAAGTCTGCACCCCTTGCCTTTTGAGCGGACATAATCTTGTCTGTTTCCTCAATCAGCGTGGGGATAAAGCGCAGAGCGATGCACATCATCATCGACAGCTCGTGGACCGGCAGCTTGATTTTCTTCAACGGGGAAAGCAGCGATTCCAGGCCATCTGTCAGGGCAATTGGCGATGTAGTATAGGTCAGCAGGAAGGTTCCCGTAATCAGCAGCAAAATTCGGAAAATCATAAAAAATGCCCGAATTACGCCCTCAAGTGTAATCGTAATCTTCCATAAATGCACTAATACAGTTTCGCCCTGGGTAAAGAAAAGGTTCAAAATGCCGGTGAAGATCAAAATGAAGATCAGAGGCTTCATACCCTTAAAGAAGGACTTCAGCGGAATTCCGGAAATGGCAATACTCACAGCCAAAAATGCAAACACCACACCGTAGGACAGCCAGCTGACAGCCAAAAACAGTGCAACGATATAGCCCACCAGAATCAGCAGCTTTGCTCTTGGATCCAGGCGATGGATCAGCGATTTTCCCGGAAAAAACTGACCGAGGGTAACATCCTTAAGCATCGGAATTCCCTCCTCTCAGCGCCAGCAAAGCATCCACAGCCTGCGCTTCGGTATACACCGGCTCAACGGGCAATCCCAACTCCTTCAGCTTCAGGAATACCCGGGTCAGCATCGGAATATCCAGGCCCATTTTCACCAGTTCTTCCGCGTGGCGGAACACCTGGCTGGGCGCACCCATCAAGGCGATCTTGGCCTTATTCATCACGATGAGCCGGTCTGCCATCCGGGCAACATCGCCCATAGAATGGCTGACCATCATAATGGTCGCATGCTTCGCCTTGCGGTAGCCATCAATATAGGAAAGGATCTCTTCCCTGCCTGCAGGATCAAGGCCGGCAGTAGGCTCGTCCAGGATCAGCAGCTCCGGCTCCATCGCCAGCACACCTGCAATGGCAACACGGCGCTTCTGACCACCGGAAAGGTCAAACGGAGATACACTCAGCATTTCTTCCGTAAGTCCAACTGCGGCTGCGGATTCCCTGACTCTGCGATCGATCTCAGCCGTATCCAGACCCATATTCTTAGGGCCGAAGGCAATATCCTTATAGACCGTCTCTTCAAACAGCTGATATTCCGGATACTGGAACACCAGGCCAACCCGGAAGCGTGTCTGTCGGGTGGTCTTCTTATCCTGCCAAATGTCAACACCATCCAGCAAAATAGAGCCGGAATCGGGCTTCAAAAGGCCATTCAAGTGCTGCATCAGGGTGGATTTACCGGAGCCGGTATGACCGATTACACCGATAAACTCTCCCCTTTCCAGCGTAAACGACACGCCATCAAGCGCCGTGTGCTCAAAAGGCGTCCCGGCGCTGTACTTATGTGTCAGATTATTAACCTCTAAAAAAGGTGCCAATTTTCTTCCTCCCAGCGGGTCAGACCTTTAATGTTTCGAAAAGTATCTGCGCGCAATCATCCGGATTCAAGCTGTCAAGAGGCAGATTGAATCCATTTTTATTCAGCTTCCAGCACAGCTCCACTGTGTCCGGAGCAGCAAGTCCAATACCATGCAGCAGCTCCACCTGAGAGAAAACCTCCTGGGGTGTACCGTCTGCCGCAACTTTTCCCTGATGCAGAACCACCACGCGCTGCGCCTGGGCAGCCTCGTCCATATGGTGGGTAATCAGCACTACGGTGATCCCCTTTTCCGCATTGAGCTTCGTGATGGTCTCCATCACTTCCCTGCGGCCTCGGGGGTCCAGCATTGCCGTAGGCTCGTCCAGCACGATGCACTTAGGTTCCATAGCAATCACACCGGCAATGGCAACACGCTGCTTCTGACCGCCGGACAGAAGATGGGGTGCGTGCTCACGATAGGCATACATACCCACCTGCTTCAGCGCACGGTCCACACGATTGCGGATTTCAGGGCTGGCAATGCCCAAATTCTCCGGGCCGAACGCCACATCCTCTTCCACCACATTGGCAACGATCTGATTGTCCGGATTCTGGAACACCATACCGGTGCAGCGGCGAATTGCAATCAGTTTTTCCTCATCCAAGGTATCCATTCCGTAAACATAGACCTTTCCGCCGCCGGGCAGCAATATGGAATTAAAATGCTTTGCCAGCGTGGACTTTCCGCATCCGTTACCGCCCAAAACCGCCACAAAGCTGCCTTGTTCGATCTGTAAATTCAGATCCTCAAAAACGACGATATTGGGCGTGTCATCCACGCCCGGATATGCGAATTTGAGATGTTCGACAGAAATTGCCTTTTCCATTTTTCCTCCGTTTACGGAGTCCACCGTCCGGTGGAGCCGCAGGGCAGCATAATGCCCGTAGATTTTACCGGCAGGCCCAATTCGCCTACCTGGGTATGTCCACCGTGGTCAGCGCCGAAAACAACATCGGAAGCATATCCCACAGCAGAGGGTGCAAGACCCGTTGTATAAGAATTGATGATAACGAACAGCGGATTGTCCGTCAGCAGCTTAGCCGTTTCCAGCAGGAAGGGATAGAAGCTGGTTTCCATCTTCCAAATCTCTCCGCTGGGGCCTCTGCCATAGCTGGGCGGATCCATAATGATTCCGTCATAACGGCGGCCACGACGGATCTCCCGCTGGATGAACTTGCCGCAATCGTCCACGATCCAATGGATGGGACGGTCAGCCAGGCCGGAAGCGTGGGCATTTTCCTTTGCCCAGGCCACCATACCCTTGGATGCGTCCACGTGGTAGACCTCTGCGCCCCCGGCTGCTGCCGCCAGGGTAGCGCCACCGGAATAGGCAAACAGATTCAGCACCCGGACAGGGCGGCCAGCCGAAGCGACCTTATCCCGGATAAAGTCCCAGTTGGCAGCCTGCTCCGGAAATACACCGGTGTGCTTAAAGTTCATCGGCTTGACATTGAATGTCAGATAGTCCTTATAGTGGATTTGCCAGCGCTCCGGCAGGTGGTGATCAGACCAATGACCGCCACCGGTATTGGAGCGGATATAGCGGGCATCATAGCGCTTCCAGGCTGGATCGATGTGGGGTGTATCCCAAATGACCTGAGGATCGGGACGCACCAGGATATACTTACCCCACCGTTCCAAACGCTCACCTGCCGAGGTATCCAGCACCTCGTATTCTTTCCATTCATCTGACAGCCAGACCATGGTAATCTCCTTACATCTAAATTACGGTGTTCCGCTCAGGAAACTGTCCCAAGAGCCCTTGGTGTGCTTCGAGCAGTACTCGCAGCAGTTGCTTGTGCCTGCGTTGATATTACCGTGGATACCATAGAACGGAATGGGATTTCCGCTGGCGTCCACAAGATAGATATAGTTATCCTTGGTGTACTCATCGTGCAGGCCATTGCCGGTGGCTTCGATGATGGCATCCAGCTCATCCTGGGTCATCTTCACCAAAGCCTTCTTGGTCAGCTTCACCTGACCCAAATTGGCCATATTCTTGCAGTAGGTGGAAGCTGCGCCGTCAACGCAGTAATCAACCAGAATATGCTTGTCACACTTTTCCTTGGGCACATCCTCCGGATAAACGTGGGCATAGACCACACGGCTGCCACGAACATCGTGCTGGCAGGTATCGGTAGCCAGCTTGCCGGAATCCAGGCAGATACCTACCTGAACCAGCTTGCTCTCGTCATACAACGGCACGCTTTGCAGGCCATTGTGGATCGGCGCCATAACCTTATTGAACAGCACCGAGGCAGGGTTGCGGAAATCGTCAACAAGCTGAATGACCTCCGGTGTATTGTAGCCGCACCAAACGGCTGCCGTATAATAATCGGTAAAGCCGCAGAACCAACGGTCCTTATTGCTGGTGGTAGAGCCGGTCTTGCCGGCAACTACCTGGCCGCTGATTTGCGCAGCGGTACCGGTACCGGCCTTAACGACATTTTCCAGGCAGTAGTTCATATAGGTGACAGTCTTTTCGCTGAGGATCTGCTCCGAATCCTGGGCATTGCTCAACACAACCTCGCCCTTGCCGTTATAGACCTTAGTGAAGGTTCGGGCCTCACGGTACACACCGTCATTGGCAAAGGTTGCATACGCGGCGCTCATTGCTCTTACGGTAACGCCATCGGTGGGTGCGCCCATCGCCAAAGGCGACAGACCAATATCGGAGAAGGTTGTGCCGTTTCTCTCTTCGCTTTCGATCAGTGTGGTCAAGCCAAAGCGGTCTCTTGCAAAGTTGAAGCTGTATTCCAGGCCGATGTTATTCAGCGTCTGCACTGCAACGGTGTTGATGGACTGGGTTACACCGTACAGGATATTCCTTCTGTAAGCATAGGATGCCTTACCGGTATTCAGCGGATAGGGCTTGGGACGCGCTGTGGGATTGTCGGGATCCTTGGTGTAGTACAGCGGCATATCCTTTTGGATGGAAGCCGGCGTGAAAAGTCCCAATTCAAAGGCCGGAGCATAGATGGTCAGCGGCTTGATGGAAGAACCGGGCTGCAGCTGATTGGATTCCGCTCTGCTGTAACCAAAGTAGACATCCTTCTCGCCGACACCGCCGGACAGCGCCACGATATCACCAGTGTTATTATCAATAATAACAATAGCGGACTGCAGCTGCTGGACGCTGTTGGTCTTGGGGATCTCGTTCAGATCAGTGTAGATCTTGTCCACCTGCTTCTGCACATTCATATTCAGCGTAGTATAGATATGATAGCCGCCGTTGGTGATCAGCTCCAAATACAGCTGCTGGGTCTGCTCATTCCACTCAATGCCGGCTTCCGCTGCCATCTGCTTAGCAACATCTCTGACAGCGGTATCGACAAACCAGGAATAGACCTCCTGCGATGCGTTGACGCCGATCTCGGTCTTATTGCCGCACTTGGGGCAGTAATAGCGGCCGTCGCTTTGCAGCGTGAAGGAGCCCACCTTGCCGTGATAGCCGCAGGCTTCGTTATCACAATCGGTCACACGGTCCTCAGGATCTATGCCGTCTTTCAGCACGATTTGCTGATTCAGCGCCTCCTGATATTCCTCTTCCGTCAGGTATCCGTATTCACGCATCATATACAGCGTATTGGTGCGGCGGATATCGTTCTGCTGCATACCTGTCATACCCTTGGAATCCAGGCTGGTACGGTAGGGGTCAAACAACGAGGGGTTATTGGTAATACTGATAAGGCAAGCGCACTCCGCAGCGGTCAGGTGCTCCAGCTCCTTGCCAAAATACTTGGCAGCCGCAGCCTTGACGCCCTCACAACGGTTGCCCAGAAAGATCTTATTGAGATACCATTCCAGCACGACGCTCTTATCATACCGGCGTTCGAACTCCGTAGCCCGGAAGATCTCCAGCACTTTACGCTGCACCGTTACATCGTCAGCGCCCTCATCCTCCATCAGCATCAGATTCTTGATCAGCTGCTGGGTAATGGACGAGCCGCCGAATTGATCGCCGGAGCCAACGAACATATTAACGCAGGCCTTCAGCGTGGTAAACCAGTCAACACCCTGATGCTCAAAGAAGCGGTGATCCTCGATGGCCACAGCAGCATTGATCAGATGCTTGGGGATATCCTCATAGTCCACCCATTCCCGGTTCAGCTCGGGATAGAGTTTTTGCAGGACCTGGATATTGCCGGAGTCATCCACATAATAGACATAGGACGGCTCATTCAGGTCAAAGCCCTCCAGCTGGACACCTGCCAAAGGCGCAATATCACCCTCCAGGTAGTCACCCAGCGTAAACATAAATATAAAGGCGCAAACAATACCCACCAGCAGCACAGTTGCCAAAGCGCCTAGCGCGATCTTGATCACAGTATATACACCCGACCAAATGCTGCGTAAAGTGCTCAGGCCTTCCGGATTCCAGTTTTGACGGGAAACCCGGCGTTTGCCCTGGTTATTCATCTCGTTATCCATGCCAATACCTCCTATATACAGCCGCCAAAATGGCAAGCGCAGACAGCAATTTTCAGCAAAGCTGGCATATTCGCATACTACCAGTCGTAGTATTATAGCATACCCCGAAGCAAAAGAAAAGCACCAAATTGTAAATTAAATACAAATTTTATATAATACATACTCTGAGGGGAAATTGTGCATACTTGTTGTATCGGCAAATTAGCAAAACTTTATGGTGCATTGATATGCAATCTGCCCACTTGATTTTGACCGCAGTATGCGATAAAATGATGGTACAAAAATCACAAATGGGGGCGCTCTTATGAACGATGAATACGGCTCTGATTTTATTACCATTGTGGATGAGGACGGCACGGAATACGAACTGGAAGTGCTCAGCACCATTGAGTATAATGGCTGCACTTATTTAGCAGTGATCCTTGCGGATACTGATAAGGACATTGTCGCCGGTCTTGAGGTCAGCATTCTCAAGTCTGTGGAAGAAGACGGCGAGCCCATCCTGTGTGCCATTGAGGACGAGGAAGAGCTGGAAGCGGTAAATATGCTGATCATGGAAAGCCTCTACGAAGAGGATGCAGATTGATCGCCCCCTGCTTGGTGCGTGATGTGTCCTTTTGGACCCACATTTTATAATTGGGATGCCCCACTTCCCCATCGGTTTGTAGACCTCCCGCCTGCGCTTTGACGTACGGTGGACGTTGGGAACAGTTAAGATGGTGAGAGGCGACCCACCTGCCTTTTCGTGCAGGTCATAAATGGATGCACACGGCTAAAGCGGGGTTTTGGCAAGAAGAGTTTCGGCTCTTCTTGCTTTTTTCTTATAAATACGGGAAAAATGAAACTTTTTTTACAATTATTGCAATTCTGAAAGAAAACACTTGCAACTACGGGATAAATCGGTTATAATACGCTAGACTATGTGCTGGCATTGCCAGTAACCATATTGCACATTGAGAGGATTTGATTTACATGAGTGCATCCGATAAGAAGAAGCTCCGCAAGGAGCAAAATGCTGCTGCAATCACTGAGCGGCAGAAGAAAGCCAGCAAAGAAGCCAAGCAACTCAAGGTCTATACCACCGTTTTCATTTCTGCAATGGCGATTGTCCTTGTAGCTGCCATTTTCATTGGCTTGTTTGTTGCCAACGGTAAGCCCGCTATTGGCTGGATCAACAATGCTACCATTGCTGTAGATGTGGACGGCACCGAGCTTACCACGGTTGGTCTGAACTACTATTACAAGGACTACATCCAATCCTTCGCCGATCAGTACAGCGATTACGGCAACTATGCCTACACTTATCTGCAGTTGTATACCGGTCTGGATGTTTCCAAACCCCTGGACGAGCAGACCTACAACAAGGATACCGGTGAGACCTGGGCAGACTACTTCACCACTTCTGCCAAGGACAATGCCAAGTGGGCCTACGGTCTGTACAACAAGGCTATGGCTGAGGGCTACAAGCTGACCGATACCGAGCAGAAGAACCTGGATATGCAGGAGACCAACCTGGAGAACATCGCCCAGTACTACGGCTACAGCAGCGCCGCCGCTTACCTGCGTGGCGTTTACGGCCCCGGTTCTACTGTAAAGTCCTATATGGAGTACAGCCGAATCAACGCCATTGCCAACAGCTATGCAAGCAACTACTACAATGGCCTGGAGTTCAAGGATGCTGACTTCCGTGAGTACGAGAAGGACAAGCTCACTGACTACAACTCCTATTCCTTCTCCTACTACTACTGCTCCGTTAATGATTTCCTGACCTTCAACGGCGGCGGCAAGACCGAGAAGGACGAGAACGGCAAGGAAACCACCACCTACACCGACGCACAGAAGGAAACTGCACGCAAGGACGCTGAGGCTGCCGCCAAGGGCCTGGCAATTGCAGACAACGCTACTCTGGAGAAGCTGAACGAGGCTATCAAGAAGCTGCCCATCCATAAGGATAAGAAGGCTGATGATCTTAAGAAGATCAATGCTACCGAGAACAAGCTGGTTCTGTCCGGCGCGATTCAGAACGATGATTTCAAGAAGTGGGTCACCGATAAGAGCCGCAAGGACGGTGACATCACCACCATCGAGATCAAGTCCGGCGAAGGCAAGGATGCCGTTGTCAGTGGCTACTATGTCCTGCTGTACCAGGGCATGGACGAGAACAAGCAGCATTTGGCCAATGTCCAGCACATCCTGGTGAAGTTCACCGGCGGCACCAAGGACAAGACCACCGGCCAGACCACCTACACTGAGGAAGAGAAGAAGTCCGCTAAGCTGAAGGCTGAGGCCATTTTGGACGAGTTCCTGAAGGGCGAGAAGCAGGACAGCGAGGCCTTCACCAAGCTGGCCAAGGTCAAGAGTGAGGACACCGGCTCCAAGGATTCCGGCGGTCTGATCGAGGGCATCTACCGTGATTCCAACTACGTACAGTCCTTCAAGGATTGGGCATTGGATAACCGTAAGCCCGGCGACACCGGCGTCATCGAGAGTGAGTACGGCTACCATGTCATGTTCTATAAGGAAGATGGCAAGCTGACCTACCGTGACTATATGATCGACATCGACCTGACCAACGAGCGTTTCGAAGAGTGGGAGAAGGCCATCGTTGAGAAGGTCACTGTCACCGACAAGAACCTCAGCGGTTTGGACAGCAGCTTTGTCATTGCCGGCTAAGCTGAAATAACGAATAAAACAGCCTCCTGTGGAGAAAATTTCCACAGGAGGCGATTTTTATTGAAGAAACATCCTATTTGGGGTCCTGTTACCGCCGGACTTTGTGCAGGTGCTGTCAACGGTCTGTTCGGTGCCGGGGGCGGGATGGTTCTGGTTCCCCTTCTCACACTTTGTACCAATCTCGATGACGACGAAATATTTCCT
>JAZSCE010000080.1:0-2210 GCA_045602725.1 Faecousia sp.
GAATAACGCGGTGCTGGATAGCAAACAATTCCGTACCGGAATCCGCACGGTTGCGCTGGAGCGTACCAGTCTGACGGATATGGAGATGTCCGGTAAATTCCAATTTCTCGTAAACGGAGAGAAAGTCTTTATTTTAGGTACAAATTTTGTGCCTATGGATGCGTTCCACTCCAGAGATCGGCAGCGTCTGCCCCAAGCCTGCGAGCTGCTGGAGGATATTGGCTGTAACGCCATTCGGCTGTGGGGCGGCAATGTTTACGAAGATGATTATCTGTATGATTTCTGCGATGAGCACGGCATTTTGATCTGGCAGGATTTTATGATGGCCTGTGGATTGTATCCGCAGGATGATCGGATGTGCCAAATGCTTTTTGCAGAAGCGACGGCGATCGTGAGAAGATTGCGTCAGCACCCCAGTATTTTGCTGTGGGCCGGAGATAATGAGGTGGATCAATTTGCGTACTGTACCACCTTCCGCCGGAATCCCAATGACAATATTCTCACAAGACAGGTGCTGCCGGCGGTGATTCGCCAGGAGGATCCCGCAAGACCTTACCTGCCCAGCTCTCCGTTTATTGACGGCGAATGCTTTGGAAAGGATCCCGGCATGTTCTCTGAGCAGCATTTGTGGGGACCGAGGGATTATTTTAAGAGTACATATTACAGCAAAAACATTGCCCACTTTGCCAGCGAAATGGGCTATCACGGTTGCCCTGAACCGGCATCTATCTACAAGTTTATCTCCGGGGAAAAGGTGTGGCCGTGGCAGGACAATGAAGATTGGATCATTCACTGCTCCAATCCTGCCAAGGAGGGCCCCTGGACATACCGCATTAAGCTGATGGCAGATCAGATTCGGGAGCTGTTTGGCTTTGTTCCCGAGAATATAGAAGATTTTGCCCTCGCCAGTCAGATATCTCAGGCAGAGGCCATGAAATTTTTTATTGAACTGTTCCGTATGGATAAGGGAAAACGGGGCGGCATTATTTGGTGGAATCTGATCGACGGCTGGCCACAGTTTTCCGATGCCGTGGTGGATTACTACTACCAAAAGAAGCTGGCCTATCATTACATTAAAAATGTACAGCAGCCGTTCCTACTGGCTTTCTCAGAACCGGAGAACTGGAGCATTGGGCTGAAGGCCGTCAATGACACAGGCAAGGTTTTGCCTTGCAGCTACGAGGTGAAGGATGCTTTGACGGGTCAGGTGCTGACTACCGGTGAAGCGTCGGTGGGAGAAGAGGTACTTCTGCTGGAACAGATTCCGTATTCTTATGCAGAAAAACGGATCTTGATGGTGTCGTGGAAAACCCCGATGGGGTCGGGATGCAATCACTACCTAAGTGGATATGTGCCATTTGCGTACGATACATATAAAAAATTCTTGAATCAATATGGAGGAATGAACAATGAAAAAGAGTAAGTACCTAAACCGTATTGTGGCCTTGCTGCTGGCACTGGTGATGAGCCTGGGTATGGCAGCCTGCGGAAACTCCGATTCCGGAGGTCCTGAGGGGAATGCTGAATCGTTGGATACCGAGCGTACCCAGTTATTTATCCACAACTTTAACGGTGGTTACGGCGTGGAGTGGCTGAAAAACCTGAAAGACCGTTATGAAGAACTTCATAAGGACGATGTCTATGAAGAAGGCAAAAAGGGTATTCAGATCATCATTAACAACGAAAAAGCGCTGGCCACCGAGCTGGAAGACAAAATCCTGCACAACAAGGAAGAAATCTACTTCGCAGAGAAGGCATACTACTATTCCCTTTTGAACAAGGGCGTTTTGGCAGACATTACTGAAGCGGTTACCGGTGATATGGCATCTTACGGTGATCCTGCCGGCACCACAATAGAAGGCAAGATGTACGAGGAGCAGAAGGAATACTTAGGTGTAGATGATAATGGTCAGACCAAGTACTACGCTATTCCCCATTACGCATCCTACACAAGCCTGATGTACAATGTGGACCTGTTTGAAAAGGAAAAGTACTATTTTGCAAAGGATGTAACCGATGCACAGAATATTGAGGACTACTTCATCGTCAGAAGCACCGATGAAAAGAGTGCCGGCCCCGACGGCCAGTATGGCACTGCCGATGACGGCCTGCCCGCAACCTATGAGGAATTTTTCATTCTGTGTGATTACATCGCTTCCAACGGCCAGACCCCTATGAACTGGAACGGCGCGAACCGGGATGACTACATT
>JAZSCE010000081.1:0-9267 GCA_045602725.1 Faecousia sp.
TCGATATTCTCCTCGAAGGACTTGGAGGAAGCGTCGATCATAACGGAGGTGAAGCCACCGTCGATACAGGACTTGCAGGTCTCGAAGCTGTCGCCGTGGTCCAGGTGCAGAGCAACGGGGATCTCGGGGCACTCGATAACAGCAGCCTCGACCAGCTTTACCAGGTAAGTGTGATTTGCGTAAGCACGAGCGCCCTTGGAAACCTGCAGGATAACAGGGGACTTCTCTTCCTTACATGCCTCGGTGATCGCCTGAACGATCTCCATGTTGTTGACGTTGAAAGCGCCGATAGCATAGCCGCCGTCGTAAGCCTTCTTGAACATCTCGGTAGTAGTAACAAGAGCCATTATAGTACATCCTTTCTTAATATGTGATGTGGTCACATTTTTTACCGGATATATTATAGCACATTTTTTTCGCTTTTCAATAGAAATATTCGAAAAGGTAGGGGAATTTGCAAATTTAGTGAAAATAGCTATTTACCTTTCCTTTGAAATAGAGTATAATCTACGGGAAGTAATCAAAAAGAAACCATAAGGAGTGCTTATTTTATGAAAATTTCTCCCCTGCAGCTGGCAAGATACCAGTACAATCCGAAGCTGCCCGGAATGCTGAGAAACGGCATTTCCGAGATCTGTGTCCGTGACGGCGCTGCTACGCAGAGCGTTGCCGATCAGGAGAAGATCCTGTGGCTGTTACGCAATACTTTCGGCAAGAATGAGATCACCTACCAGAAGGGCGCCCACACTGCGCAAAGCAAGAAGCAGATTGTGGGCGTTATCCTGTCCGGCGGTCAGGCTGCCGGCGGCCACAACGTCATCTGCGGCCTGTACGATGCTCTGAAGGCTACCGATCCTGAGAATGTCCTCTACGGCTTCAAGGGCGGCCCCAGCGGCCTGCTGGAGGATGACTATGTGATCTTCGATGACGAGTATATCGACCAGTACCGCAACACCGGCGGCTTCGATATCATTGGCTCCGGCCGTACCAAGCTGGAGACCCAGGAGCAGTTTGCAGTTGTTGCTGAGGTTTGCAAGAAGCACGGCATCAACGCGATTGTTATCATCGGCGGTGATGACTCCAACACCAATGCTGCTGTTTTGGCTGAGTACTTTGCTGCCAACAATACCGGCATCCAGGTCATCGGCTGCCCCAAGACCATTGACGGCGACCTGAAGAACGAGGATATCGAGTGTTCCTTCGGCTTCGATACCGCCACCAAGACCTATGCCGAGATCGTGGGCAACATCGAGCGTGATGCCAACTCCGCCAAGAAGTACTGGCACTTTGTTAAGGTTATGGGCCGCTCTGCTTCCCATGTTGCGCTGGAAACTGCCCTGCAGACCCAGCCCAACATCTGCCTGATCGGTGAGGAAGTTGCCGCTAAGAAGATGTCCCTGGCTGAGATTACCGATTACATTGCGGATTCCGTTGCCACTCGTGCCGCCAAGGGCTGGAACTTTGGCGTTGCCATCATCCCCGAGGGTATCGTTGAGTTCGTTCCCGAGTTCTCCGTGCTGATCGCTGAGCTCAACGAACTGCTGGCAGGCGCCAAGGCTGATGCTTTCAATGCGCTGCCCACTTGGGAAGAGAAGTATGCATTCATCCAGGCTGGCCTGACCGAGGCTTCTATGGCTGTTTTCGCTATCCTGCCTCAGACCATTCAGCAGCAGCTGTTCCTGGAGCGTGATCCTCACGGTAATGTGCAGGTTTCCCTGATCGAGTCCGAGAAGCTGTTCTCCGAAATGGTCAAGAAGAACCTGGCTGACCGTAAGGCTGCCGGCACTTACAAGGGTAAGTTCAGCCCTCTGCATCACTTCCTGGGCTACGAAGGCCGCTGCGCTTTCCCCTCCAATTTCGATGCTGACTACTGCTACAGCCTAGGTTACAATGCCTTTATGCTGATCCAGTACGGCTACACCGGCTACCTCAGCAAGGTTTCCAACCTGCAGGCTCCTGCTGAAGAGTGGGTCGCCGGCGGTATGCCCATCACCAAGATGATGAACATCGAGCGCCGCCACGGTGCTGACAAGCCCGTTATCCGCAAGGCTTTGGTGGAGCTGGATGGCAAGCCCTTCAAGTTCTTCGAGGCAAACCGTGCCCAGTGGGCAGAGGAGACCTGCTATGTCTACCCCGGCGCGATCCAGTACTTTGGACCTACCGAGGTCTGTGACCGTACCACCATCACCCTGGCTCTGGAGCAGAGTAAGTAATTGATAGAAAAGTCCGTCCGAGAGGACGGACTTTTTTGCGGGCGGATGCGGGAATCCACCCCGATAAAGGATTCCCTTGGGGGAAGGCTTTTTTCTACTTGTAAAATGGCCTAAAATGTGGTAAACTGAATTGGATTCATAAAACTGTGCGTTTAAGGAGAGAAAACGATGCGCGTACGAGCTTTGCGCGGTTGCAAAATTCCATAGTTTGGGTTAGCACAGTTCGTATAAAAAATTACTAACCCTAATGGAGGAATGTTATGTCAACCTTAATTGAAGAAATCAGCCGGCGCAGAACCTTTGCGATCATTTCCCACCCTGACGCCGGTAAAACCACATTAACGGAAAAATTCCTGCTCTACGGCGGCGCCATCGCCCAGGCAGGTGTTGTTAAGGGCAAGAAGAATGCCCGTGCCGCCACATCCGACTGGATGGAGATCGAGAAACAGCGTGGTATTTCCGTTACTTCGTCTGTTATGCAGTTCCAGTACGGCGGCTTCTGCATCAATATTTTGGATACCCCCGGTCACCAGGACTTTTCCGAGGATACCTACCGTACCCTGATGGCTGCCGACTCTGCGGTGATGGTCATTGACGGCGCAAAGGGTGTTGAGCCCCAGACCCGGAAGCTGTTTAAGGTCTGCGCTATGCGCCATATTCCCATTTTCACCTTTATCAACAAGATGGATCGGGAGACCAAAGACCCCTTCGATCTGCTGGATGAGGTGGAGCGGGAGCTGGGCATTGAGACCTATGCGATGAACTGGCCCATCGGCTCCGGCAAGGATTTCCAGGGCGTTTATGACCGGGAAAGAGCAGAATTGATCTTCTTCTCCGGCGTATCCGGCAAAAACCGCGCCGATAAGCAATCCATTGATCTTTACGATCCCCAGGTGGCCCAGCTTTTGGACAGTGAGAAAAAGCATCAGCAGCTGATTGACGATGTGGAGCTGCTGTCTGCCGGCAGAGAAATGGATATGGAGGCCGTCCGCAGGGGAGAGCTTTCTCCCGTGTTCTTCGGCTCTGCGCTGACCAATTTTGGCATTGAGCCCTTCCTGGAAGCGTTCCTGCAGCTGACACCGCCGCCTCTGAGCCGTACCGCAGATTGCGGTGAAATTGATACTTTCAGCCCGGATTTTTCCGCATTTGTGTTCAAAATCCAGGCGAATATGAATAAAGCCCACCGTGACCGCCTGGCGTTTATGCGTATTTGCTCCGGCAAATTCCAGCGTGATACGGAATATTATCACGTCCAGGGCGGTCGCAAGATGCGCCTTTCCCAGCCCCAGCAACTGATGGCGGCTGAGCGTGAGATCGTGGACGAGGCCTACGCCGGCGATGTTATCGGCGTGTTTGACCCGGGCATTTTCTCCATCGGCGATACCATCACCGTGCCGGGCAAGAAGTTCTCCTATTCCGGAATTCCTACCTTTGCTCCCGAGCATTTCAGCCGGGTCAGCGCCAAGGATTGCATGAAACGCAAGCAGTTCGTCAAGGGTACGGAGCAGATCGCCCAGGAAGGCGCGATCCAAATCTTCAAGGTGCCTAATTCCGGTATGGAAGAGGTTATCGTAGGTGTTGTTGGTACGCTGCAGTTTGATGTGTTCCAGTACCGTATGAAGAATGAGTACGGCGTGGATCTGCGGATGGAGGGGCTGCCTTACGAGGAGATCCGGCTCATCGAGAGCTACACCGGCGATGTGGCTGACCTGAATTTGGGCTCGGACGCAGAACTGCTGGAGGATTACCGTGGCCGCAGCCTGCTGGTATTTTCCAGCTATTGGGCGATCGATTTCACCTGCCGCCGCAATCCCGGCCTGGTGCTGAAAGAGATCGTAGTCGAAGAAGGTTAATAAAAAGCAGACCGCACTTCGCGGTCTGCTTTTTGATTTATAGTTTCTTTTCTCTGCTTTGGCAGGTGAAGAGGATGATCTGCTTGGTTTCGGCGGTCTCCCGGAGAATTTCAAGGGCCGCAGCCAGGCGTGTGTCATCAAAACGCACCAGCGCATCATCCAGCACCAGCGGTGCATCCGGAGTCAACTCTTCGGCCACGGAAAGCCGCAGCGCCAGGTACAGCTGATCCATAGTGCCATCGCTTCTATATTGGGAATTGTGCGTGGTATCTTCGTCCGTAGCGGATGCCTCGACGCTGAGATCATCACTCAGGACAAGCCGCTCATAGCGACCGCCGGTCAGCTTGCCGAACAGGGTTTGCGACCGCTTGGCGATGCGGGGTGCAAAGCGCCGCTGCAGGGTGTTTGTGGCTTCCCGGAGGGCATCCTGCGCCATTTCCAGGGCGTAATATGTATCTTCCAGCCGGGCAATTCGCCGGTTCAGCGTGTCCAGCCGAGCCTTCAGCAGGGATTCCTGACCCAAAGTGTCTGCCTTGCCCATACATTGCCCCAACTGCAGCTGCAGCTGCCGCTGATTAAAGCGGGCTTCGGTGAGCAGCCGCTCCGTCTCCTCAGCGCAGTGGGTCAGCTCGTCAGGCTTTGTGGGCTTGGCGGCAGGCTGTGCAGAGGCTTGTAGCGCTTGCAGGATAGTCTGCGCGGTTTGCGCCTCCCGACGGGCAGCTTCCAAAGCGTCCCAAGCTGCAATGGTGTTCCTGCAATTAAGCAGGATTTCCTTAAGACCCTTGCCAGCGGTCAGAGCAGCGATCTGCGCCTCAATGGCAGCCCGGCGGCTTTCAAACGCGCCGTTGTCGGCCTGCCATTTGGCAAGGGCTTCCTGATAGGCGGCGAGAGCCTCGGCATACTTTCTTGCATCGCTGACCCAGGCTTCCGGTGTAATACCGGGATGCCGTTGTTGGATGATGTCCAATTCTGCCCGGAGCTTTTTTGCCTGAGAGGTGATCAATAAAGCAATGATCGCCAAAACAACACCAACGGCGCAGCCACCGATCAGCAGCGGCATCATAGCAAGTACAAAGCCTGCGACCAAACCGCCGGCAAGCAGCACAGCAGCAAGCACCAGCAAAATGGTAGCGGTACGGTTTTGCTTTTTTGCCTTGACGGTTAAAGCGGTGAACGCTGCAAAGTCATCCTCTGCTGCAGCCACCACATCGTCCATGCCGCTGTAATGGGCAGGCACTGCTGGCTCCGTGGGCTTGGAGGGCAGGGTAGCGGCTTCTGTCTGCAGATCCAGCCAGGTGTCCTGCAAAGTCTGCGCCTTGGATGCGGTTTGCTCTGCTTCTGCCTTGGCGGGCAGACCTGCGCAGGCCGCTTCCTTTTCCGCAAGGGCTGCTTGCGCCTGCTCACATTGGGCAGCAGCGGCCTTTGTCCGGGCGGCATTTTCTGTCGATGCAGCGTATTTCAACGCCACGCTGTGGTTTTCCAGCGCTTCGATCCACACCTCCTGCTCCTGCAGCCGAGTGCGGATAGATTCGATATCTTTCTGCAAATCGTACAGCTCATTCAATTGATTTCTAAGCAGATCACGCTCGTTTTCTGCCTGGGGCAGCAGACCGGTCTTGTTGTACCGGCATTTATTTTTCAGTTCTTTCAGGAGTATTGCCAGCTTATCTCCGGCACCGCTTTCGTCGCCGGTGGTTACCAGGTTGTTCAGCCGCCGGCGCAGGGCTTCGTCCTGGGTGACCGGAAGATCTGTCAGCTTCAAAAAGCCTGCCCGGACAAACACGCTGCGCTCTACGCCCAGCAGCATTTGGCCACAGTTGGCGCTGTTCAGCTCCGGAATATCCAAACCACTTTCCGTTTCATAGGCGCGGAAATCGCTGAAGAGGAGGCGGCCTGTTGTTTTGCGCTCGATGGTGATGTCCCTGCCGTTCCAGTTCAGGTCAATGCGGCCGGACATAGGTGCGCCGGACCAGGGAGCGTAACGCTCCTTGTCAGGCAGCACGCTGCCGCCGGAGCGGGCCCGGGTATCGATGCCGTAGAGCATATTGACCAGGAATGCGCACCAGGTGGATTTGCCCCATTCGTTGGGCCTTTCGATAATGTTAAGACCCGGCTCAAGGGTTAAGGTTTCGTGCTCCAGCTTGCCGAAAGTGGCGGTCATAGAATAAATTCTCACGGCAGCTTCACCTCCTCACCGTCCAAAATCTGACGGGCGATCCGTGCCGCTAATTTTGCACGGCTGCTAAGGACGGGGCTTTCGGACTGGGTCTTGCTGTGCAGCAGACCGAAGAACACACCCTCCAGTGTATCCGCACCAAGATCGCTCCACAGATCCATTTCAGGGCGGGTTTTGTCTCTCAGCGTCAAATTGGGAATGTGGGGGAATTGTGCGGCGATATCATCCAAATTCACGCCGGCGCTGTAACCGGTGAGGGTAATGCGGTAAAAATCGCTGCTCGCGATGCTGGGCAGCAAAGCCGCCACAGCAGCTACGGGATCGTCGCCGGCTTCCACTTCTTCATCATAAAAGCGGGGTGTGTCCAGCGCTACGAAGGTGATTTTTGCTTCGTCATCCAAATTGGCGATCAGCACGCCCTTGGCGCCCATTTCGTCATAGCCACGACCCATAGGACAGCCGGGCCAGGCACACAGCGTATTACCTGCAGTGAGGTTGCCGCCTTTATGAATGTGACCCATTGCCAGGTAATGCAAGCCGGAATCCTGCACTTGCTTCTTGGTAACGGGGCAGTAGGGGGAATTGGCAACGTCGGGGTCACCGTGCAGTACGCCAATTTTCCACCGGGCAGAGCCTTCAGCCTGGAAATGCTTCAGCAGGGCAGGGCAATCCATTGCCTCGTAGCCGGCGCCATAGACGGTGCAATCAAGCGCCGGCAGATCGTAAGCGGTCATCTCCGGCTTTGTGAAAATATGGACATTTCCGGGCCATTCTTCGGTAAGATAGGGGGAGCCTTCACCGCAGAAATCGTGATTGCCCGGGGTGATGATCACCGGGATCTGCACGCTTTCCAGCGCGGAGCGCACGGCGGTCAGGCTTTCCTTCGTGTAAGGACCGTCAAACAGATCGCCGGCAAGAATCATAAGATCGCAGCCTTCCGCTTTGCAGAGCTTGACGATTTTTTCGGGGATTTTGCGCAGCTCTTTGCGCAGACGCTGCGTTTCTTCCTCGCTGTGGCCGGACATAGGGGCGTCCAGATGCCAGTCAGCGCTGTGCAGTATTTTTATCATACAGATCCACCCTTTCTGCCTTGCGGCAAAGTCCTGATTCGGAATCAATGGTAAAGAGCACGGCCTCCATCTTCGTCGGGCCGTTTGCCCATTGGTAACGCTGTGTCAGATCGCCGCGGAATTTGGCGATGGAAAGCTCCGGGCGAATGCCCAAAACGGAATGCATCGGGCCGGTCATACCAAGATCGGTCACATAGCCCGTACCTTGCGGAAGCACCTGAGCATCGGCGGTGGGAACATGGGTGTGGGTACCCCATACGGCACTGACACGTCCATCCAGCATATAGCCCATCGCCAGCTTTTCGGATGTGGCCTCTGCGTGGATCTCCACAAGGCAGATCTTGGCAGAAATGTCCTTGAGCAACTTGTCCACCATCAGGAAGGGGTTATCCGGGCCGTAATCCATACCGCAGCGACCGATCAGGTCAATGACGGCAATGGGACCGACCTTGCTGTCATACACGCCGTAGCCCTGACCGGGAGTTTGGGGGGCGAAATTGGCAGGCCGCAGAATCCGGGAATTGTCCTCCAGGCAGGGCACCAGCTCCCGCTTTCCAAAGGTGTGATTGCCCATTGTAATCACATCGGCACCGGCATCGAAAATGTCCTCGGCCTGCTCCGGGGTCATACCCACTACGGCGGCGTTTTCACCGTTGACGATCACGAAATCCGCATCCGTTATTCTCTTCAGATACCGCAGGCTCTTGCGGATGCGATCCATACCGGGATTGCCCACAACGTCGCCAACAGCCAAAACCTTGAAATCCACAGAGCGTGCCTCCTTTTCTTTTTCTTTCAGTATATACGAAAACGGCGGTCGATGCAAGCAATGCGCAAAAATTTCAAGGGAAAAAGCCGACTTTGTATAGTATCGGGCCATAGTTTTTTGATATTTTGCTTAAAAATGCAAGTTTCCTCTTGTAAATTCTGCTGATTTAGCGTATACTTTAGCTATATTTTCAAAGACAGGAGGAAATGATCATGGAATTGATCTCTGTTCGTGAATTGTACAAGAACACGGCTGCATACGCAGGCAAGGAAATTACTTTGGGCGGTTGGGTACGAAATCGTCGCCCCAGCAAGCAGTTCGGCTTCATTATGCTGTCTGACGGCACCTATTTCAATCCTGTGCAGATCGTTTATAATGATACCATCGAGAACTTCCAGGAGATCTCCAAGATCAATATCGGCGCTGCGCTGATCATCGAGGGTACTGTTGAGCTGACTCCCAATGGCCAGCAGCCTTTTGAGATTCAGGCCAAGAGCGTTACTGTCGAGGGTGCATCCACCGGCGATTATCCGCTGCAGCCCAAGCGCCATACGATGGAGTTTCTGCGTACCATTACCCATCTGCGTCCCCGCACCAATACCTTCCAGGCGGTGTTCCGTGTCCGCAGTTTGGCAGCAATGGCGATCCACCAGTTCTTCCAGGACCGGGACTTTGTGTATGTCCATACACCCCTGATCACTGGCTCTGACTGCGAGGGCGCCGGCGAAATGTTCCAGGTCACTACGCTGGACCTGAACAATATTCCCAAGACCGAGGATGGCAAGGTAGATTTCAGCCAAGACTTCTACGGCAAGCCCACCAATCTGACCGTTTCCGGCCAGCTCAACGGCGAGACCTTTGCGATGGCCTTCCGCAATATCTATACCTTCGGCCCTACCTTCCGTGCTGAAAATTCCAACACCACCCGCCACGCTGCGGAGTTTTGGATGATCGAGCCGGAGATCGCTTTTGCAGATCTTTCTGACGATATGCAGCTGGCTGAGGATATGATCAAGTACATCATTTCCTATGTTTTGGAGCACGCCCCTGAGGAAATGAACTTCTTTAACTCCTTCATCGATAAGGGCCTGCTGGAGCGGCTGCACCACGTTGTGAATTCCGATTTCGGCCGTGTAACCTACACCGAGGCCATCGAGATTTTGGAGAAGCACAACGATCAGTTTGA
>JAZSCE010000082.1:0-4731 GCA_045602725.1 Faecousia sp.
GGTTGCGAATGCAACCGGGATTTTTATTTGCGAATTACTCTTCGTCTTCCTCAATGGAGAACTCCAGGGTCTCGCCGCAGTTCTCGCAGACGATGCTACCCTTCTCCAGGGTCTCCTCGTCAAAGTCGATGATGTTGCCGCAAGCGCACTCTACTTCGTAGATGGTGGTCTCTTCGTCGCCATACTCGAAGCCTTCGTCGTCGTAGTCCTCATCATCGTCGTCGTACTCATCCTCATCATCGTAGTACTCGTCTTCCTCGTCCAGGATGAAGTCTTCAATGGCATCCAGATCCTCTTCGATCTCATCCAGCTCATCGGAGATAGCAATGGTGGTATCCTCGACGTCGGTCAGCTTCTTGGTAACATCACCCAACAGATCAATGATGGATTCGAGCAGTTTGCCCTCAGCAGTGGTGGTGTCCAAATTCAGGCCATCCTTCAGACCCTTCAGGTAAGCGGACTTTTCAGAAATGGTCATAGCAATTCTCCTTATCAATTAAGCCTTGGAACGGCCCAGGTATTCGCCGGTACGGGTGTCGATCTGGATCTTGTCGCCTTCGTTGATAAACAGAGGCACCTTGACCTCAGCACCGGTCTCAACGGTGGCGGGCTTGGTGACGTTGGTAGCCGTGTTGCCGGCAAAACCAGGCTCGGTATCGGTAACGACCAGGTCAACAAAGTTGGGAACTTCAACGCCGAAGACCTTGCCCTTGTAGCTCATAATCGTGCAGACATCGTTCTCCTTCACGAACTTGAAGGAGTCATCCAATGCGGATGCATCAATGGGCACCAGCTCGTAGGTCTCGCTGTCCATGAAGTAGTACAGCTCGCCGTCATTGTAGGAATACTCCATCTTCTTGCGCTCAACAAATGCAGTGGGGAACTTGGCAGTGGGGTTGAAGCTGGTTTCGGTAACGCCGCCGGTAATGACATTCTTCATCTTAACGCGGACGAAAGCAGCGCCCTTGCCGGGCTTAACATGCTGGAATTCGATAACCTGCATAACCTTGCCATCCATATCGAATGTAATGCCGTTTCTAAATTCACCTGCAGAAATCATATGTTTTATCCTCCTAGATACGCCCTATGGGCTTTTTGTATGCATAAATTTACGCAATATATATTACCCTAAAATTTTCCTTATTTCAAGGGGTTTAAGCGAAATTTTTACACAATAATTAAATTTTTCGGGCTGTGAGTGATATTTTCGCAACCATTTTCCTTAAAAATCACCACATCCTCGATTCTGACGCCGAATTTTCCTGGCAGATAGATGCCGGGCTCAGCGGAAGCGATCGTGTTTTCTTCCATCACACGCTCACCACGGGGGCTGGGGTTGGGGCCTTCGTGGATCTCCATACCCAGGCTGTGGCCGTAGCCGTGACCAAAGTAAGCACCATAGCCTGCCTCCTCAATCACCTTTCTTGCAGCGGCATCCACATCCTTGCCGACCACACCGGCCTTGGAAGCTGCGATGCCGGCAAGCTGTGCCTGGAGGACAATTTCATAAACCTTCTTCATCTCATCTGTTGCGAAGCCAACAGCGAAGGTACGGGTCATATCGGAGCAATAGCCCTTATACTGTGCTCCAAAATCCAGGGTAATGAAATCGCCTTCCTGGATCACACGGTCACCGGCAACGCCGTGGGGCATACTTGTGTTAGGTCCGGATACAACTATGGGATCAAATGCCATCCCGTCAGCGCCGTTTTTCAGCAGACAGTAGATCAGTTCTGCCTGCAGCTCCTTCTCGGTCATACCAACCTTTACACGTCCCAGGATTTCGGAGAAAGCCTTATCCGTAATGCTCTGCGCCTTGCGCATAATATCCAGCTCCCAGGGCTCTTTCACGCCACGGAAATCGTGGATCGCAGCATTCTTGGCAACCAGTTTGGCATCCAAATTGGCCTCGAAATTGCGCAGCTCCGCAACCGTCAGATACTCTTCCTCAAAGCCCAGCACCTTAACGTCAAAGTCGGCAATTGCCTCGTTAAGGCGCTTCTTGTAGCTGTTGTTACTGTCAACAACCAGCACCTCAAAGCCCTGAATTCCGTTTTCTGCAGACTCGATATAGCGGCTGTCTGTAAAGTATCGGCAGCCCTTGGCAGTGACGATCGCAACGCCCTCGGCAATGTCGAACTCAGCGGCATAGTAGCGGCTGTAGCGGCTGGTCAGCAGCAGACCGTCCACATCCTGCCCCAGCAAAGATAAGTATTTGTCGATATTCTTCATTTTATGATTCTCCTGTTCTTTGCAAATATGATAAATGGCAGCTCAGCTACGTGTCGCAGCTTCAGCCAAAAATTATGATTATCAATCGCTTCGACTAAAATCGGGCGAATGCCTGCACAATTGGCGCCGAGGGTATCCGTATAGATCTGATCGCCTGCCAAAGCACAGTTGTCTTTTGGAATTCCAAACTTATTGATGCACTCATTAATTCCCTTAGAAAAGGGCTTTTTCGCGTGGGTAATGCAAGCAATTCCATACTTTTTGCAGAAAACTCTTACGCGGTTGCGCTTACTGTTGGAAACCACGCAGATCTGTATATCCGATTCATTCATCAACCTGAGCCAGGCTTCCATCTCCGGAGTGGGGATGTTTGTGGTATACGGAACAATGGTGTTGTCAAAATCCAGCATCAAAAGCCGTATTCCCTGCTCCTGCAGCCACTCATGCTTTATGTCCGGCAGCTGCTTTGTAATGCGCCACGGCAACAGTAAAAAAGGCATAACGCAAACCACACTTTCATAAGCTTTAGAAAGATTATACCACGTCAAGGGGGTTTTGTCTATGGCAATTGCAAGATACTTGGCAATGACAGCTGCCGAATTCGCAGTACAGCCGGAAATCAGCGAAAGAGTTGCCTGGATGGCGTGCCACTTTTCCCCCTACAGCACTTCCCTATCCAATTTGCCCCAAAAACTCCCTGCCAATTCTCTGCTGATTTTGAATGACAGTACACCTCCGGAACATCAAGATCCTGAAAATATTTCAAAAGAGCTGGTGAATATCCTAAAAGAGTGCAATTACAGCGGTATATTGTTAGACTTTCAGCGGCCTGAAATTGCTATATCAACGCAGATCGCAACGGAATTGCTGCGGTTGGATTGCCCGGTATGTGTGTCAGAAGCCTATGGAAAGGATTTGAATTGCCCCATATTTTTGCCGCCCTTACCGCTTACTACACCGCTGGCAGAATACATTGCGCCCTGGAAAAGCCGTGAAATTTGGCTGGACGCAGCCCTTAGCTGCGAAGAAATTACAGTTACGGAAAACGGCAGCACATCACGGCCAATAAGTATAGCTCCGGAATGTCCGCTTGCGGATGAAAAGCTGCATTGCCACTATGGTATAAAAGTGAACGATGATTCCATTATTTTCACTCTACAGCGCAGTAAGGAAGATTTGGAAGCTCTGCTTTTAGAAGCAGAGGCTTTAGGCATCGTTGCTGCGGTTGGGCTGTATCAGGAATTGAAATAAAAAAACCGCTCTGGAAGATCCAGAGCGGTTTTGAGCATTGAACTTAAGAGGGATATTAATAGAACTTTCTCTTGTTCTTACGGGCAGCTTCAGACTTCTGCTTACGCTTCAGGCTGGGGCTTACGTAATGCTCGCGCTTCTTAACCTCGGCAATAACGCCCTCCTTGGCACAGCTACGCTTAAAACGGCGCAGAGCGCTCTCCAGAGATTCGTTTTCCTTAACGCGAATTTCAGACATTGTTTTCCCTCCCTCCGATGGCATCCGGCTAGTTCCAGGATGCTTTCAGGGCCTCACGGCTTTGACAATTATATAGCATTCGCCAAAGATTGTCAAGTTATTTTTTGATATTTTGGCGCTTACTTTACGATCAGGTTGACCAGCTTGTTCTTGACCACGATGGTCTTGACAATACTGCCCTCCTGCTTCTCCAGGAACCGGGCGATTTTCTCGTCTGCCAGCACATTGGCAATGACCGTATCGTTGTCCAAATCCGCATCCATCAGCACAGTGCCACGCATCTTGCCGTTGACCTGCACAGCGATATTGATCTCGGTATCCTTGCACTTTGCCTCATCATAGGTGGGCCAGGCTTCGTATGCGATGGTATCATTGTGACCCATCAGCTGCCAAATTTCCTCGCCAACGTGGGGCGTGATACAGCTGATCATCTTAATGAAGCCCTCGGCAAATTCTCTGGGGCAGGTGCCAGCCTTATAGACTTCGTTCACAAACACCATCATCTGTGCGATAGCGGTATTGAAGCCCAACACCTCAAAGTCATTCGTCACCTTCTTGACGGTCTGATGGTACACCTTGGTCAGCTTGCCGTCATCCGTATCCACGATGTTGGCAGGCTCGGTGAAGAAGTTCCACACACGGTTAATGAACTTCTTGGCGCCGGCAACGCCGGTGGTGGACCAAGGCTTGGAAACCTCCAGCGGGCCCATGAACATTTCATACAGGCGCAGGGTGTCAGCGCCGTAATCCCGGACGATGTCGCTGGGGTTGACCACGAATTCGGGGAAGCGCTTGCCCATCTTGATGCCGTTTTCGCCCAGGATCATGCCCTGGTGCACCAGCTTCTTGAAGGGCTCCTTCACAGGGCTCAAGCCCTGATCATACAGGAAGCGGTTCCAGATACGGGAGTAGATCAAATGACCCACGGCGTGCTCGGGGCCGCCCACGTACAGATCGACGGGCATCCAGTGCTTCAGCAGCTCGGGATCGCAGAAAGCATTCTCGTTCTT
>JAZSCE010000083.1:0-3950 GCA_045602725.1 Faecousia sp.
GTCTTCCTAAGACCGCTTTGGCCTCCGACTTCTTTTGCCATCTGTCTAGTGAACGCTGATACGTTTACGCATGGCGCTGATGGCGCTTTTTTCCAGCCGGGACACCTGGGCCTGAGAGATGCCCAGCGAGCCGGCAACCTCCATTTGGGTCTTGCCGTCATAAAACCGCAGAGAAAGAATCTGCTTTTCCCGCTGCCCCAAATTGCCAAAGGCAGAGCGCAGGGTGATGTGCTCCATCCAGTTCAGTTCCGTATTTTTGTGGTCCGACACCTGATCCATCACCGTCAGCGGATCGCCGCCGTCAGAATACACCGGATCGTGCAGGCTCACCGGCGCGCACACCGCATCCAGCGCCTCGCTGATATCCTCCTGAGGCAGCTCCAGCTCCCTGGCGATCTCCTCCAGCGTTGGCTCTCTTCCAAGCTGCAGCAGCATTTGCTCCTTGCATTGCAGCACCCGGTAGGCAACATCACGAATGGAGCGACTGACCCGGATCGCACTGTTATCACGCAGATAGCGACGCACTTCGCCAGCGATCATAGGCACCCCATAGGTACTGAAGCGGACATTTTTGGTCGGATCGAAATTGGAGATGGCTTTGATGAGCCCGATGCAGCCCACCTGAAACAGATCGTCGGGGCTTTCACCCCGTTTGTCAAATCGCTGGATAACGGAAAGTACCAGACGAAGATTCCCTTCGATCAAGGCTTGCCGGGCGTTTTCATCGCCTTTTTGCGCCTTGATCAGCAGCTCGTCCATTTGCGCGGCGGAGAGGGTCTTTAGCTGCGCGGTGTTCACACCGCAGATCTCTACTTTTCCCTGCATAGCATCCTCCTGTGAGAAATGGTAATACCAGTATTTCCATTTCCGGCAGGAAGATACAGCCGGCCCTTTGGCACTTTTCACAAAGTTTTCAGGAAGGAAATGGAAAGAAAATCCCTTTCTTCGATGGAGCTTCTCAGAATCGCAACTTTTTCATCAAAAACCGTAAAAATTATGCCGTCAAAAGCTGTTTCCGTAACACGAAAACTGTGAAATTATCGGCTGCATATCGGCGCAATTAACACATAAAATTTATGGGTCAAGAATGGGGATTTCCGGGAAATAGTTGTGCAAAACCGGAACTTTTCCACACTATCCACAGGTTTGTCCACAGGTTGGGCTTTCAAAACAACCGGAATTTTCATACAAAACGGTTTACATAAGAAATTTCGACATCATCCGACAAAGTCCCCACTTTTTCGCTATTTGTGATTTTGCCAGTGGACAAAAATTGGTGATAAAATTATTTCTTGACAAGAATTTTGCCTGAGCAATCAGGGCAGGGGAAGGACTTTTTCTGGCAAAAAAGTTGGGTTTATATAAAAATTTTTTCAAAAAGGGATTGATTTTATGAAAATCACACGCTATAATGTGTATCTGTATGAATACGTTTGGGAACAGGAGGTGTAACCATGCCCAACATTAAGTCCTCCAAGAAGGATGTCATTCGCTCCAAAGTTGCTTATGAGAAGAACAAGGCTGATAAGTCCGAGCTGAAGACCTGCCTGAAGAAGTTCGAGGCTGCCCTGGCCACTGGCGACAAGGCTGCTGCTGAAGCTGCTTTCAAGGCTGCCGTTAAGGCTGTTGACAAGGCTGTGACCAAGGGTCTTCTGCACAAGAACAATGCTGCACGTAAGAAGAGCAGCATGACCCTGAAGCTGAACAAGCTGGCCTAATTTCTCTGAAAATATCTCCTTCCGAGTTTGACTTGGAGGGAGTTTTTTCATTTTATGCGTAATTGCCAAAATGCAAAAACCGTGCTATACTCATATCACAAGGAGGTGGCAAAATGGCAAGACTATCGGATCCCGTTACGATTCTTAAGGGCGTTGGCCCCACAATGGCAAAGCGGTTTGCCCAGCTGAATATTTTTACGCTGCAGGATCTTATCTGCCATTTTCCCCGTGGCTATGAGGACCGCACCCGGCTCATCACCATCGATAAGCTGGAGGTGGATGTACCTGCCTGCTTTAAGGCAATGGTGATGAACACCCCCCGTACCGCCCATATCCGCAAGGGCCTGGACATTACCCGGGTGCAGATCGCAGACCATACCGCAAGACTCAATGTGACTTTCTTTAACAATAAATTTGCGGCCGAGCAGCTGCAATACGGCAGCGAGTATATTTTCTACGGCGCAGTTTCCGGGGATTTTGTGGGCTACAGTATGACAAACCCCGTATTTGAGCGGCTGGATGCCCAGCCCATCGCCACCCGTCGGGTGCTGCCCATCTATCCGTTGACCGCCGGCCTTTCCAATGCGGCGGTGTTGAAAGCGGTGCGGCAGGCACTAAGCATTTGCGATCCTCCGGCGGAGATTTTGCCGGAATCAGTGCGGCGGGAGTACGGCATTCTGGGTGCCGACCGGGCGTGCTATGCCATCCACGAGCCCCAATCTATGGCGGAAGCGGAGATGGCGAAAAGGCGGCTGATTTTCGAGGAGTTTTTTGTATTCTCCGCCGGCCTTTCCCTGCTGCGGGCAGAGCGGGCAAGAAAAACCACCAAGCCTTATGAGAATTTGAATTTGCAGAGCTTCTATGACAGCCTGCCGTTTTCTCTCACCGGTGCGCAGCAGCGTGCCATTGATGAGATTATGGCAGACCTTCGCAGCGGCGCTGCCATGAATCGCCTTGTGCAGGGCGATGTGGGCAGCGGTAAAACGATGGTGGCTGCGGCTGCCGCTTATGCCGCCGTGCAAAACGGCCACCAGGCGGCGATGATGGCGCCTACGGAAATTTTGGCAGAGCAGCACTACCATTCCCTCAGCAAACTGTTTGCACCGTTGGGCGTGTCTGTCGGGCTGCTGACCGGCTCGATGACAGTAAAGCAGAAGCGGGAAGTGCGGGAAGCAATTTCCTCCGGCGAAATCCAATTGGCGGTTGGCACCCACGCACTGCTGTCGGAGGCTACCGTATTTCACGATTTGGGGCTGGTCATCACCGATGAGCAGCACCGTTTCGGCGTTGCCCAGCGGGCGAAGCTGTCCGCCAAGGGGCAGGACCCTCATCTGTTGGTTATGTCCGCAACGCCCATTCCAAGAACGCTGGCACTTTTGATGTACGGCGATTTGGAGGTTTCGATCATCAATGAGCTGCCGCCCGGACGGCAGCCGGTGGAAACCTTCTTGGTAAATGAGTCCTACCGGGCCCGGATCAATGCCTTTATCCGCAAGCAAAAAGAGGAAAACCATCAGACCTTTGTGGTCTGCCCGGCAGTGGAGGAAAGCGAGGAGCTTTCCATCAAGGCGGCTACGGTTTGGGCGGAAACGCTGCAGCAGACCGTATTCCCGGATCTTCGCATCGCCCTGATCCACGGCCAAATGAAGGCCGCGGAGAAGGAAGCGGCGATGGCAGCCTTTGCCCGGGGCGAAGCCGATGTTTTGGTGGCCACCACCGTTATCGAGGTTGGCGTGGATGTGCCCAATGCAACCTTGATGGTGATTGAGGATGCGGATCGGTTTGGCCTTTCCCAGCTCCATCAGCTCCGGGGCCGTGTAGGTCGTGGCGGTGCGAAAAGCTACTGCATCCTGACCTCGCAAAACCGCAATCCCGATACTTTGGGACGGCTGAAGGCGCTGTGCAAGACCACCGACGGCTTCCGCATTGCGGAGGAGGATCTGAAGCTGCGGGGCCCCGGCGATTTCTTCGGCTCCCGGCAGTCCGGTCTGCCCACATTCCGGGTGGCGAATCTCAGTATGGATCTGCAGACCTTAAAGGATGCCCAGCAGGCCTCCGCCCACTGGATCGACACCGAGGGCACAGCAAATACGCCCGAGGGCATCGCCCTGCGAGCGCGCATCGGCGAGCTGTTTTTAAGAGCCGAGGGCACGATGAATTAAAAGCCGTAAGCAAAGACTTGTCATTCCGACCGAGCTTTAGCGAGTGGAGGAATCCTCGCAGTGCGTAGAT
>JAZSCE010000084.1:0-8321 GCA_045602725.1 Faecousia sp.
ACGGCAAATGCGCCACCCCAGTCACGGCAGTCTTCGCCGTAAGCGATCAGAGTGGGATCCTCATAGAAGCGGTCCCAAATAACCTCGGACAGACCGTCACGCAGGTTGTACATCTTCATCTTGGAAACGGGCTTGCCGTCCTTACCGATGGGAGAACGCTCCTTGGACTTGATCTTCTTGTAGCCCTCGGCCTCTTCCTTGGGAACGGTGAACTCGGGCTCACGGTCATCCATCTTGTCAACCTTCAGGTTGGAGAACATCAGGCGCTCAACGACAGCAGGATCCTTCTTGAAGTCGCAGTAGGGGCTGAACTCAGGGTCAGCAGCATACTTGCAGATCATGGTCATACGGTCGGAGGTTTCCTTCAGGATAGCGTCAACCTCTTCCTGGGTCATAACGCCGGCCTCAACCAGCTTTGCAGGATAGGTAATGATGGGGTCCATTTCCTTCCAGGCATCGATCTCTTCCTTGGTGCGGTATGCATTCTGGTCGGAGACAGAGTGACCGGAGAAGCGGTAAGTCAGGGTTTCCAGCATAACGGGGCCCTTGCCGCTACGCAGCAGCTTCAGCTTGCGCTCCATAGCGTCGATAACTGCCAGGGGGTTGAAGCCGTCAACAGTCTCAGCGTGGAACTGAGTGGGGCTTACGCCGGAAGCAATACGGGACATGCAATCCTGGCCCATGGTTTCACCACGGGTCTGGTCACCCATACCGTAGGAGTTGTTGAAGGTGTTGTACAGGATGGGCATACCATCATTGTGGGACTCCAACAGAGTCTTGTACTGATCCATTGCGGAGAAGTTCAGAGCTTCCCAGACAGGACCACGAGCCATAGAGGCATCGCCGATGTTACATACGCAGATGCCGGGCTTGTTGTTAACCTTCTTATACAGAGCAGCACCGGTGGAAATAGTAGCGGAGCCGCCAACGATTGCGTTGTTGGGGTAAATACCAAAGGGCAGGAAGAAAGCGTGCATAGAGCCGCCCATACCCATATGGAAGCCGGTCTCACGGGCAAAGATCTCAGCCAAAGTACCGTACAGGATGAAGCGGATAGCCAGTTCCTTGACATCCTTGGTCTCGCCCAGCTTCTGAGTAGCACGCAGGCACTTGCCGTCCAGGAAGGTTTCCATGACTTCCATCAGGCGCTCGTCGCTCATCTTATTGATGGTGGACAGAGCCTTAGCCAAAATTTCGGAGTGGCTGCGGTGAGAGCCGAATGCAAAGTCGTTCTCGTCCAGCAGATAAGCCTGGCCGACACAAGCAGACTCCTGACCGGTGGACAGGTGGGCAGGACCGGGATAGGTGTGGTCGATGCCGTTGTAGCCGCCCTGGGTCTTGATCAGGTTCAGCATGGTCTCAAACTCACGCAGAATGGTCATATCGCGGAAAATGCGGATCAGATCTTCCTTTGTGAATCTGCCGGAGTCCAGCTCTTCCTGAATGGTCTTGTTGTACTGGTTCACGGGAATGCTCTTGAAGGTGACCTTACCGGGTGCGCGCACCACGTTAGGATCGACAAATAAATTCTTAGGCATTTTCTATTTCCTCCTTACTTAGCAAGCAGTGTGATGAATGCTTCCAGGTTTGCGCACAGTTCCTTCTGGAAACGGGCGGCAGGTGTGCCGTCAACAGCACGGTGATCATAGGTCAGGCTCAGGCCCATAGCGGGATAGATGTCAATGGAGCCGTCAGCAGCTTTGCGGACACGGTCGATGGTGCCGCAAACGCCCAGGATACCGGTCTGAGGCGGATTGATAACGGGAGTGAAGCTCTCCACGCCCATATTACCCAGGTTGGAAACGGTGAAGGTACCGCCGGACAGCTTGTCCGGGCTGATAGCGCCATCACGGCACTCAGCAGCCAGCTGCTTAACAGCCTTGGAGATCTCCAGCAGGCTCATCTCGTCAGCGTGGAAGATGGTGGGAACCATCAGGCCTCTGGGAGTGTCAACCGCAACACCCAGGTTGACGTGCTTGAACTTACGGATGGAGTTCTCATCCAGCATATGTGCGTTCAGGTCGGGGTGATTCAGCAGCGTACGGGAAACGGCGTACAGAATGATATCGCCGATGGTAATACCGGCATACTCGCCACCAGCAGCTTTCAGAGCCTTGCGGTAGTTCAAAATCGCAGTAGCGTCGAAGGAAGTGGTGTGGGTCAGCTGTGCCATAGTAGACAAGCTGGTGTGCATAGACTTGCTGATTGCACGGCGGATACCGCTGAACTTGACATCCTCGTACTCGGCAGCAGCGGGAGCGGCCTCGACAACGGGAGCAGCAGGTGCAGCAGCAACGGTAGCCTTGGCAGGAACGCCTTCAGCGATCAGTTTCTGCACATCACGCTCAATAATGCGACCTCTGGGGCCGGTACCGGCAGCCAAAGTAGCATCAACACCGTTGGCCTTCGCCAGCTTGGCAGCTCTGGGAGATACGGGAGCGCCCTTAACAACAGTAGCGGTAGTGGTTGCGGCAGCAGGAGCGGCAGCAACGGGAGCTGCAACAGCTGCAGGTGCAGCAGCAGCACCGGGACGCAGGCATGCAGTGGGCTCACCGGCAGGGCCGATGGCACAGACGTTCTCAAGGCAGGTAACCTCTTCGCCGGCGCCGAAGAAGATCTCCAGCAGCTCGCCTTCTGCGGTAGACTCGCACTCGAAGCTTGCCTTGTCAGTTTCATAAGTAAACAGGATGTCGCCACGCTTGACCTGATCGCCAACATTCTTCAGCCACTCGCCGATGATGCAGCTCTCGACGGTGATGCCAGCCTTGGGCATGATCACAGCCTTGGCCTTGGTATCGGTGATGACAGCCTCAGCAGGAGCAGCAGCGGGAGTAGCCTCAGCTGCAGGAGCAGCAGGTGCTTCAGCGCCGCCCTCACCTCTGAGTGCGGAGCAATCCTCGCCCTTGGTGCCGATGGCGCAGACATTTACCAGGCAAGGTACCTCATCACCTTCACCAAAGAAAATCTCCAACAGTTCGCCCTCAGCAGTGGACTCACATTCAAAGCTTGCCTTATCGGTCTCGTAGGTGAACAGGATGTCGCCAAGCTTGATCTGGTCGCCAACCTTCTTCTGCCACTGGCCGATGATGCAGCTTTCTACGGTTATGCCGGCCTTCGGCATAATTACTGCAGATGCCATAGATATAGTTCCTCCTTAAAAAATTATTTCCACAGATATTTATAACATTTTATAACATTTTCGTCAATAGTTATTTTCACTTTCCGGGTTTGTTTATGAAAATAATCAGCCATATTTTACAGAATGACCACATTTTCCGCCAAAGCAGCCTGCTTAATACCCTCAGGGATATCGCCATCGGTAATCAAATAGTCAATATCGCTGAACTTCGCGAAGGTGTAGGGCATCAGGCGGCTGAACTTGGTGCGGTCGCACATTGCGATGCTGGTCCGTGCCTTTGCAATGGCTGCGTGCTTGATGACCATGTCCCCTTCTGTGCCGCAGGTAAAGCCGGATTCCGCGCTGCAGCCGGACACGCCAACAAAGGCCATATCGATATTCATCTGCGACAGCATATCCAACGTATTTTGTCCAAAAAGTGACATATTTGTGCGGTTTACCGTGCCACAGCAAAGCGTAATGTTCACATTTGCGTGCTTGCAAAGCTCAATGGCGATGTTCGGGCCGGTAGTGATCACGTTCATCGGGATATCAGGAAGCGTACGTGCCAGTATCAGATTTGTAGTGCTGGCGTCCAGGAAGATGCTACTCCCCTGCCGGATCAAATCGATTGCCTTTTCTGCCATCTGCAACTTGCCGGAAATGTTCTCACGGATCCGTACATCGAAGCCCAGGTCACCGCTGTGGCGCACAGCGCGGGCACCGCCCCGGATCTTTACGACAACGCCCAGCTTTTCAAGCGTGTCCAGATCCCGGTGGATGGTCATAAGCGACACATTGGGGATCAGTTCCTGCAATTGCTTGATGGTGACAACATAGTTCCTCTCGATAAAATCACGAATTTGAGACTGTCTGAATGTATTCATTGTCCTCCTCCTTGTGTTATATTTGAGGATTTATATCACAATTATAACATTTTATAACATAAAGTCAACCCGGTTTTAACATAATATTTGTGAGTTATACGCCGGCAATGTTATTGGACACTGTATGAACAATCTTCGAAGTCCTTATAAAAATTAAAACCGAAAGAGCAGATGCTCTTTCGGTTTTATTGGTCCGAGTGTCGAGATTCGAACTCGAAGCAACGACTGCTTCGCAGTGTTGCTGAGGCAGATTGAAATACAAGAGGCCTCGAGTTCGATTTCTAAAAACAAAATAATAAAACCGAAAGAGCAAATACTCTTTCGGTTTTATTGGTCCGAGTGTCGAGATTCGAACTCGAGGCCTCTTGAACCCCATTCAAGCGCGATACCAAACTTCGCCACACCCGGATATTTAATTGCTGCGCCACAGCGCTTGAGTATATTAGCATACACTGACGAAAAATGCAAGCCTTTTTTCAAGATTTTTCAAAAAAATTTCTGCGCAGGGAAAATTATTGTCCCTGCGCAGATTAATTTTCTTATTCTCCGATATTGGATTTGATCACCTTACCGATATTCCACAGCATTGCGACCTTGCGCTCTGCTTCCTTCTTCTCGGCATCGTTCGCGTACTCAACAAATACCGTATGGCTGCCGCAATCGGCACATTCCACCTGAACGCTCCAGCCACCTTCGTGGACAATCAGACCGTTGCCACGGCAGCAGGGACAATCCTCCAAAACAATAAAGTCTCCCATAGTCTTCTCCTTATCTGAAGATAGTTTCGTTGCCGTCATAAATCTCATTGCGGCAAATCTTGGCAAAATCCGGCTTCAGCTGCGGCAGATACCGCTCAATAGCGGCTACAAGCTGTGCAGGATTCAGTGTGGGATTTTGGCAGCAGACCAGCGCACTGATCTCACAGGTCTGCGGATCAATCGTATTCACGCACAGCCTGCGGAGCATCGGGATGATATCCTGATCCACGACACCATTCTTCCCCTTCTTCTCAACGATCAGCTGCGGCATGGCAAACAGATTTTCAATCTGATCGCAGGCATCGGCAGGAAAGCCGTTATCATATTCCAACGTTACGGTGCAATTCAGCAGCGACAGATCACGGATCTTCCGACCGTCTTTGTATACCTTGATTACCCGCACACCGTCCACCAGCGCCTGATTCAGCTTCTCACAGATTTCTTCGCAGGATGCATCAAAACCCTCCAGCTCAAAATCCAGCAGCTCACAGTGGCTCTGCACGCCTACAGACAGCGGCAGAGCAATGGAAACAGAGGGTCGGGGGTTATAGCCCTGGGTATGGGTCAGCGGCAGACCGGCGCGCTTGAATGCACGCTGAAACAGCCGCATCAGATCCAGGTGGGACATATAGACCGCATCCCCGATCTTTTCAAACAGAGCTCTAGGCATCGCAATTCACCTCCTGAAGCAGGCAATTGGCGCCGCAGCCGGCGCAGCCTTCCCGACAATCCGGGGTGATCTTCCCGTCATAAGCCTGATGCCGTTCCCGCAGCAAAAATCTCTTGCCGATGCCAACATCAATGGTATCCCACGGCAGAATTTCATCTTCGCCGTAGCCACGGACGGTATAGAAATCCGCATCAATACCACAGGTATTCAGGGCATCAAACCAAATGCCGTAGTTGAAATATTCGTCCCAGCCATCCAGCTTTGCGCCGTTTCTGACAGCTTCCTCGATCACCGGACCCAACCGGCGATCACCGCGGGCAAAGATTGCCTCAAGACGGCTCAGGTCAGGTCCGTGATAGTCATAGGTAATGGACTTGGAGTAGAAATGGCTCTTCAGCAGCCTGCACCGGCGCAGATACTCTGACGGTGTGATCTGCTGCTCCCACTGGAAGGGTGTGTGCGGCTTCGGAACGAAATATGCCGTCGCTACGTGAATACGTAAGCCACGCTTTTTATTCAGCGCGTGTTCCTGCCAGCACTTGATGATCTTATACACCAATTCCGCAATACCCAGCACATCCTCGTCCGTTTCCGTAGGCAGACCAAGCATAAAGTACAGCTTCACATTGTTCCAGCCGCCGGAAAACGCGTTGGTGCAGGTAGTCAGGATCTCTTCTTCTGTCAGGTTCTTGTTGATCACGTCACGCAGCCGCTGTGTGCCGGCTTCCGGCGCAAAAGTCAGGCCACTTTTGCGAACGGTCTGCAGCTTCTGCATCAGCTCCCGGGAAAAGTTATCTGCCCGTAACGACGGCACAGACAGATTCACGTGATTTTGGGCGCAATATGGGATCATCTCATCCGTCAGCTCTTTTAAGCCACGATAATCGGACGTAGAAAGGCTGGAGAGTGTGATTTCATTATTTCCGGAATCCTCCAACGTCTCCACTGACTGGCGGTACAAAACCTCGACGCTCTTCCTGCGTACCGGGCGGCAGGAAAAGCCAGCCTGGCAGAAACGGCAACCCCGGATGCACCCCCGCATAACCTCCAGATTGGCGCGATCGTGGACGATCTCTGTGGATGGTACAATCATCTTTGTGGGCCAATAGGCGCTGTTCAGATCCTCAACGATCCGCTTGGTAACGGTCTTGGGTGCGCCCTCCAGCGGCACGATGGCAGAAAGCGTGCCATCACTATTATATTCGTGCCGGTAAAAGGACGGAACATATACACCCGGGATCTTTGCGACCTCGTGCAGAAAAGCGTCCTTGGTCCAATTCTCAGCCTTTGCGCGGTCATACAAAGACACGATCTCAACCGTAATGTCCTCGCCCTCGCCCAGGGAGAAAAAGTCAATATACTCCGCCAGGGGCTCAGGATTGTACGCGCAGACACCGCCGGCGAAAACGATATTTTTCAAGCCCTGCCGATCCTTGCTGTGCATCGGAACACCTGCGAGTCGCAGCATGTTCAGAATGTTGCCGTAGCACATCTCATAGCCGATGGTAAAGGCAATCATATCAAAACCCCTAACCGGATGCTGGCTTTCCCGCGCCCACAGCGGCAGATCATGCTTAAGCATAGCCGCTTCCATATCGCCCCAGGGCGCAAAAACACGCTCGCACCATACGCCATCCATCTGATTCATTACGCCGTAAAGAATCCGCATACCCAAATTGGACATACCGATCTCATAGGTATCCGGAAAGCAAAAGGCAACACGGACCCGAATATCATTCAAATCCTTCTTGATCTCATTAAACTCACCGCCGGTGTAACGCGCGGGCTTTTGCACCGTGGGAAGTATTCTGTGCAGTAAATCGGTCATAACTGTACCTCTTTTCTTTATCTTTATCATTGTACCATAAGTGACCGGCATTTCAAGGTCTATTTTTCACTGCGCTTAAAATACATCTGACAGCCCTGCCACCATCCAATGGATAAATGGGCAACAGATTATACGCCGCCTGGAACAAAGCGCAAAAGGCAATGCGTGGGATCCATCGGACGAAAAGCACCAAAAATACGCTTCCCAACGGCCCTGCCAGCACGCTGATCAGGGTCTTGCACGTTGACATTCCGTCCGTATGCATTACCGCTCCCCTATCACCAATGGATAAATCATACACCTTTCCGCCGCATAGATATACCGCTGCAAAATGGCAAAATTCGTGAAATACGGCAGCAAGAAATGCGGCAAATACCCACTTTAGCGGCAAGAGGAGAATTGTCAACGCTGCAAGAACGCAGGCCGATGAGCTAATAGTAAATCTGCGCATCCGCTATGATCTCCCGACAAAAGGCGGTGATTGCATCCGTCAGCGAATCTCCGCTTTGCACTGCGTCTACCATATTCTCAAGTGCCGTTTCCGGAAGCTGTATGCTGCCGGTAAAGTGTGAAATTGCCAGCAATACAGCACTGACAGCAATGATGATCAACAAAATCTTAGTTTGCTTGTGAAAACGGGGCTTATCCTTGCTATAGACGATTCGATATCCCAACATTCTCCCCTCCCGTATACATTATGGGCAAGGCGTTTGAATATTCTAAAATATCCTGGGAGGTCTTGACAATGGGGCAATGTTTCATTATAATAAGCAAGCTAACGGGGTGTGGCGAAGCTTGGTACCGCGCTTGGTTCGGGCCCAACAGGCCTCGGGTTCGAATCCCGACACTCCGACCAAAAAAGCAGTGACCGCTTATGCGGTCGCTGCTTTCTTTGTTATTACTTTCGTTTTGATTTGGTCCATTTGCTAATTGCAATTTCGGTAACTCAAATACTCAACGAACCGCTTCACCACAGTCGATATATTCTTCCTGCCCGGAAAAGCAAGCCCGATCTCCCTGTAGAACGGCTCTGTAAAAGGTCTGATTTCAACCTCATACG
>JAZSCE010000085.1:0-1851 GCA_045602725.1 Faecousia sp.
CTGTTTTTGGATGAGATTTCTGCTGCTCCACAATCGGTGCAAGCTGCGGCTTACCAAATTACCCTTGACCGCGTCGTTGGCGAACACAAGCTACCAGAAAACTGCATTGTCATTGCTGCCGGCAACCGGACAACAGACAAATCCGTGGCTTTTAAAATGCCCAAAGCGCTTGCCAACCGTCTTTTGCACATTGAAGTAGAGGGAAGCTTTAAGTCTTGGAAGCAGTGGGCGATCCGCAGCGGCATCCACCCGAAGGTTCTTGGCTTCTTAACCTTCCGGCAGAACTATCTGATGAAATTTGATGCAGCCACTGAGGAATTGGCCTTCGCAACCCCCCGTTCCTGGGAAATGGTCAGTAATATTTTAAACTTTGTCAGCGATGATGTGGATAAGATGCTGCAGCTTATTTCCGGTGTGGTGGGCTCGGGTATTGCGGTAGAATTTCGCACCTGGACACGGGTGTATGATGATCTGCCGGACCTTCAGGAAATTTTCGACGGCAAAAATCCGAAGCTTCCTACCGGTACGGACGCTATGTATGCCCTGACCGCTGCTATGACCGCCTATGCCAGGGCTCATAAGGATGAGTTTTCTCGCATTGCCAATTCTATTTCTTATGCAGATCGGATGCCGCCTGATTTTTCCGCTATGCTTATGAAGGATTATATGTACATTGAAAAGGATTATCGGGAAAAGCTGTTGCAAATTCCCGCTTTTTCCCGGTGGCTTTCTGCAAAGGGGAGACTGATAAATGGCGTTGTCTAACGAACAGGTAAAAGGCTATATCCGCAGATTACTGCTGAGCCGAATGCGGATTTTGAACAATCACGGATTTTACGGCCTGCTGCTGATGCATATGATCTATTCCATCGATGAAAACGCACCAACTGCTTATACTGACGGCACACGGATTGCATTTGGTCCTGCGTTTCTGGAAAGTCTGACGGATAGCGAATTGGATTTTGTGATGATGCACGAAATTCTCCATGTGGTTCTGCAGCATTGCGCCCGTGGAGAAGACCGGGATCAGGAGCGATTTAACATCGCCTGCGATATTGTCGTCAATTCCAATATTTTATTGGAAAACAAAATGGACGCACGAAGCATTACCTTATCCCAATGGGGTGAAAGTATGCACATTGCCCCGGAGGGCAAGGAAGGACACGAATACCCCGCCGAGCAGGTCTATGATATGCTTCCGCCGACGCCGTCGGGGCAAAAGCCTCCACCTCCGGGCGGCTTTGCAAAAGGGCGGGCAAAGCAGGAACAGGGCGGTCCCAAGAAAATTGCCCAAGGTGGCAAGATTTGGGACGACCATAGCCAATGGAGTCAATATGAAAAGGATGATACCCTCCGGGATGTGTGGGTCAAGCAATTTTCTGAGGCCTGTGAGGCGATCTCGATTAGGGAAAAAACCAATGGTCGAGGTTTGCTTCCCTTATTTGCGCAACGGCTGCTGGAGAAGCTCCGGGATCCCCAGGTGGATTGGCGCACGATCCTCAATGAGTTTGTGCATAAGGAGGTCAACGACTATTCCTTTTCACCGCCGGACAGACGGTTTCAGGAATCCCCCTTCTTCCTGCCGGATTTTAACGAGTTGGGCAAAAGCGGTGAACCGGTAGATATCTTATTTATGATCGATACCTCCGGATCTATGACGGATAAGGAGATCACAGCAGCATTTTCCGAGGTAAAAGGCGCTATCGATCAATTTGACGGAAAGCTAAAAGGTTGGCTGGGTTTCTTTGATGCCGCAATTATTGAACCAAAGCCTTTTGAAAGCGTAGACGATGTTCTGAAGATCAAGCCGGCAGGTGGCGGTGGAACGGACTTTCAGATTATTTTTGAATA
>JAZSCE010000086.1:0-7273 GCA_045602725.1 Faecousia sp.
GGATTTTGAAGTTGTAAATAAGCCTCCCTCTCCTCCGCGCCAAGAGCCGCCGCTATGCGTCGGTTGCGCTCTGTACGCCCGCCTGCGGGCGGGTGTGACGAGGGAGGTGGATTCGCCGCAGGCGAAGACGGAGGGAGAGAATTCTCTCCCCCAGTCAAAAATCAAAGATTTTTGCCAGCCCCCTCGTCAGAGGGGGCCTTTTATATGGTTACATATTGATGATGATTATCCCCGTGCCATACAAATTTTGCGCAGAATGCGGATAAAGATATCGCCCAGGGTCAGTTTGGGCACGCTGTCTTGCGCTACCATACTGACCTGCGCAAGGACTTGCTCCCCGGATTTTATGGTCATCGTGCCCAAGCGCTGCCCTTTGCTGACCGGGGCAGAAATTTCCGCCTCCAGCTCCACATTCGTGGTGACGGAGTCCCGCTGGGATTTGTCGATCAGCAGTTGGGTGTCCTGGGCAGGAACGGCGGTAACGGTGTCGACTGTGCCCAGCTTCACGCTGACGGTATTTTCAGCCGGCAATTGGGGCTGCACCAGAGCAAAATTGGCAAAGCCGTAGTCTAGTAGCTGCTTACAGGCCGAAAAACGCTCCTGAGAGGTCTCGCAGCCCATCACTACAGCAATGAGTTCCAGACCATCCCGCTCTGCGGTAGCGCTGAGGCAGTAGCCAGCGTTGGCGGTAAAGCCGGTTTTCAGGCCGGTTGCGCCGGGGTAGAAGCGAATCAATTTATTGGTGTTGGCAAGACCAAAAGCGCCATCACGCACCGTGTCCATCCAAATGGTGGTGTACTTTTTGATGTCGGGATGATGCTTCATCAGCTCCCGGGACATCAGGGCGATATCGTGGGCGGAGGTCAGATGCTCCCTGGCGGCGGCATCATCGTCCAGCCCGGTGCAGTTGACGAAATGGGTGTCGTTCATCCCCAATTCTTTGGCGCGCTGATTCATCTTCTCCACGAAGCCCGCTTCGCTGCCGGCGATATGCTCAGCCATCGCGCAGGCACAGTCATTGGCAGAGCTGACGGCGATGGACTTGACCATATCGGACACGGTCATAGCCTCGCCCACCTTCAGGTAGATCTGACTGCCGCCTTTGGCAGCGGCGGTTTCCGAGGTGGTGACGGTATCGTTCCAGCCGATCTTGCCGCTGTCGATTGCCTCCATAATCAGCAGCATCGTCATCACCTTTGTGACGCTGGCCGGGGCTAATTTCTCGTGGGAATTCTGTTCGTAGAGAACAGTGCCGGTGGCAATGTCCATTAAAAGGGCGCTCTTTCCGGCAATCTGCATATCCACAGCCTGCGCCCGTACCGGCAGCAGACAAAGCAGCAGGCAAACGGCCAATACCGCACAAAGTTTCTTCATATCCATCCCTCCGCAATTTAGGTGGTACAGCCTATGCGAACAACCCGGAGAATATGCTTTTGTGATGTTATGTAAACCTAGAAAATAAGGGCGCGAATATGTGAGGGAGGGAATGTGGGCGGATGTGGGCATTCGCCCGTAACAAAAAACGGCGGCACCAAGGCACCGCCCTACGGCAGTCCCTAATCGTTATTTGTAGGGCGGGGGTTTACTCCCGCCACAGATTGCAGACGAGCGCTGCTCGCCCCTACAGGGATGCACCAAAATCTTGGATGTCGGGGTGCGGTAATATCATTTTTCTTGCCTTTTCCTGGGATTGCAGGTATAATATGGTCAGAAAAGTTTGAGGAGGTGGCGATATGCGGGAAAAACGCAAGATTTTCCGGGGGGCTTTGTTGGGCCTGACGGTAGGCGATGCTATGGGCAATACGGTCGACCGCAAGAATCTTACCGATATCTGCGCAGACTATGGCCCCAACGGTCTGTTGGGCTATGACCTTGCCAATGGTTACGCTGAGGTTTCCTCCTATACCCAGCTTGCCGCCTATGCCGCCAACGGCCTGATTATGGCGCTGGCAAGAGCGCAGGCCTATGGCAGAAGCGCATCACCGATCCACTATGTCAGCATCGCTCTGCGGGAGTGGGCGAGAACCCAGCAATACAGCCCTATGGCGAAAAATGATTGCTGGCTTTCCACGGTGCCGGAGCTGAAGCGCCGCCGCTGTATGGACACCCGGATGCTGGATGCCCTGACCCGGGAGAATTTGGGAACGCTGCAAGCGCCGGTGTATCGCAACGATCAGCCCAGCGCATTGACGGAGGTTATCCCGGTGGCATTGCTTAGCTGCCTGATGAATACGGATCAGGATGAAATCGACCGGCTGGGCGCAGAAATAGTTGCCTTGACCCACGGCCATACGGAAACCATCCTGTCCGCTGCCATTTTGACCCACGCACTCAGCGTACTGCTGGAGGAGCCGGATATCGGTGTGAAGGCGCTGGTGGAATCCGCTATGGATGCGGTTTCGCTGCAGTTTGGCCCGGAATTTGGCGATATGGGCCATATTTGGGAGTTGCTGCAAAAAGCGCAGACTTTGGCAGAATCGAACAGCATTGCACCGATGGAGGCGATGGAGCGGCTGCGCTGCCGGACGGCAGCAGAGGTGCTGTCCGGTGTGCTGTATACCTGCATTACCTGCCAGGATGATTTTGATACGGCAATGATCACCGCTGTCAATCATTCCGGCCGCAGTGCGGCGGTGGGTGCCATTACCGGTGCGGTGCTGGGAATTCGCTTTGGTGAGGATATTCTGCCGGACTTCTATCTGGAGAGCCTGGAGCCGGTGGCGCTGCTGCAGCAGCTTGCCGATGATTTGGCCCGATCCGGCGCGCCGGATCAGATGAACCGGCTGTTTGATGATGATTGGGATCGCAGGTATTTGCACGCAGGAACTTGAAAAAAGTCGAGAAAATGCATAAAAATCCTGAAAAAAGGTATTGCATTTATAAAAAAAAGATGCTATAATCCAACCGTAAGATGTTTGACTTTAGGAGAGAGGCGATTTCGCCTCTCTCTTTCTTAATGAAAGAGGAGAAAAAATGAAAGTTACGGAACTGGTCGAACAGTTCGCGCGGCCTATTGTGGAGCAGCACGGTTGCTCGCTGTGGGATGTGGAATATGTTCGGGAAGGCTCAGAGCGATTCCTGCGGCTGTACATCGAAAAAGAGGGCGGCGTGGACATCACCGATTGCGAGGCCATCTCCCGTGCCGTTGACCCGGTGCTGGATGAAAAGGACCCCATTGCGGAATCCTATCATTTTGAGGTATGCTCCGCCGGATTGGAGCGGGCGCTGAAGCGGCCCTCCGATTTTGAACGGTTTATGGGCAGCGCCATTACGGTAAAGCTGTACCGCCCCAGAAACGGACTTAAGGAAATCCCCGGCATTCTGCGTGGCTATGAAGATGGCTGTGTTACTGTGGAAGCCGGTAAAGAAATGATCACATTCACAAAATCCGAGGTTGCTTTGGTGCGGCTTCGTGTAGAATTCTAAGGAGGAAGAATCATGGCAAGAAATAGTAAAGCCAAGAAGCAAGCTGCAGCCCCCAAGGCCAACCTGGGCGCAGAGATCTTTGCCAGCCTGCGTGACCTGGAAAAGACCAAGGGCATCCCCGTAGATTATATGGTGGAGCGCCTGAAGCAGGGTATGGCAAATGCTTACCGCAAGGATCGGGAGGACCGCAAGGATGTTCCCGCTGAAAATGTGGTGGTAGACCTGAGCGAAGCTGGCCTGTTCCTGCACGTTATCAAGACGGTTGTGGAAGAAGTGGAGGATGACACCATCCAGATCCACATTGATGCTGCCCGCAACCTGAATCCCGATATTCAGCTCGGTGACAATGTTTCCATCGAGGTGGACTTCCAAAAGTTCGGCCGTATCGCTGCCCAGACCTTCAAGCAGGTTGTGATCCAGGGTATCCGTGAGGCAGAGCGTGGCGTTGTTTATGATAATTATTCCGATAAGGCCCAGGAGCTGCTGACCGGTACGGTGGTTAAGATCGATGTCAACGGCGATATGTTCGTCCGCGTGGGTCAGGGTGCTGAGGCTTCCGATGCTGTTATGCGTGTCAGCGAGCAGATCCCCGGCGAAACCTGGCACGAAGGTGACAAGATCAAGGTCTATGTCCTGGAGCTGCACAAGATGGGCCGTGGCCCCATCGTTCACGTAAGCCGTACCCACCCCAATATGGTGCGCCGGCTGTTTGAGCTGGAAACCCCCGAGATCGCTGACGGTCAGGTGGAGATCCGCAATATCGCCCGTGAGGCCGGCTCCCGATCCAAGATGGCAGTTCGTGCCACTGTGGAAGATTTGGATCCGGTTGGCGCTTGCGTCGGTCCCCGTGGCGGCCGTGTTGGCGCTGTTGTTCGTGAGCTGTACGGCGAGAAGATTGACATCGTGGTTTGGAGCGAAGATCCCTGCGAGTATGTGAAGGCAGCGCTGTCTCCTGCGGATGTCATCAGCGTTACCGCTATCCCCGGCCAAAAGGCTTGCCGTGTCATCGTTCCCGACGATCAGCTGAGCCTGGCCATCGGCAAGGAAGGTCAGAATGCCCGTTTGGCAGCCCGTCTGACCGGATATAAGATCGATATCAAGCCTGCATCCCAGGCAGAGGAATAAAAATCGACAAGGAGGCAGCGTTATGCAAAAGAAGATCCCCCAGCCGCAGTGCATGGGCTGCCGTGAACGGAAAGCAAAAAAAGAAATGATCCGTGTGGTGCGAACCACAGAGGGTACCGTATCTTTGGATTTCAGCGGCAAGCTCAACGGCCGTGGCGCCTATGTGTGCCCGAATATGGAATGCCTGAAGAAGGCGCAAAAGAGCCGTAGCCTGGAGCGCTGCCTGGAGATCGAGATCCCCCAGGAGGTTTATGACCGCCTGACAAGAGAAATGGAGGTCGGCAGCTGTGGATAAAGCGCTGAACTATCTTTCTCTTGCCCGGAAGGCCGGCAAGGCAGAGCTTGGCGAAGAGCCCGCAGGCGCAGCGGCAAGAGCGCTGCACGCCCATTTGATCGTCGTTGCCGGTGATGCATCCGATCATACCTGGCGCAGAGCGAAGAGCTATGTGGCCGGTACGGATCAGCAGTGCATCCGGTTGCCCTATACAAAAGATGAGGTCGGAATGGCCATCGGCCGTACCAGCCTCGCCATTGCTGCCATCACCGACCCAGCGCTGGCGCTGGCACTGGTGCAAGCCCTGCCGACAGCGGAAAAGTTTGCCGCAGTGATCGCTGCCTTGACAGAAAAGGCACAGCGGCAGCGCAAACGGCAGTCTGAGGCCAAAGCCCACCTGCGCAATCGGCGCAGCGGAAAAAAGAAGAACTGATGTTTTTGGAGGTGCGTATATGAGTTTAGTGAAGTATCGTATTAAAGAGGTTGCTGCAGATTTTGGTGTGGCGCCCAAGGTGATTGTTGAGATCATCTCCAAATATTTTGAAAAGCCCAAGTCCAACACCCAGGTGCTGACTGAGGATGAGCTGAATCTGGTATTTGAGTATATGACGTTCCATAACCAGATCCAATCCCTGGAGCAGGTGTTTGCCGTGCAGCCCAAGCCCAAGGCCGAGGCTCCCAAGGAAGAGCCCAAGGCTGAGCCGAAAGAGGAAGCACCCAAGGCGGAAAAGAAGCCCGAGGCCAAGCCTCAGGCGACCGCAAGACCCCAGGCAGCTCCCCAGCCTCCCAAGGCAGAAAAGCCCAAGGAGCCGGAGCGCAGAAGAGAGCGCCGCGTTGTGGACACCTCTGCTGTTCAGGTCAACTCCGAGCGTTTCGACGATCGGGTGGACAGCCTGATCTCCGAGCGTGCCCAGAATTTCCACGGTGGCAAGCAGCGCATCGGTGGCAAGAAGGGTCAGCAGCAGGGCAAGAAGGATGTGCGCAAGGGCACCAAGGCTCGCAACGAAGAGCAGGAGAAAATGCGCCGTCTGCAGATGGAGGTGGCTCGCAGAGCCCCCGTTACTGTCAAGATCCCCGACGAGATCACTGTCGGCGAGCTGGCAAGCCGTATGAAGAAGACCGCCGGCGAAGTCATTAAGACTTTGATGGTCAACGGCGTTATGGCCGGCATTAACCAGGTTATCGACTATGACACCGCAGAATTTGTAGCCACCGAAATGGGCTGCAAGGTGGAGAAGGAAATCACCATCACCATCGAAGAGCGGATCATTGACGATCACGTGGATACTGCGGAAGAGCTGCAGACCCGTGCGCCCGTCGTTGTGGTTATGGGTCACGTTGACCACGGTAAGACCTCTACCCTGGATGCCATCCGCCAGACCAGCGTTACCGCTGGCGAAGCCGGCGGTATTACCCAGCACATTGGTGCATATACTGTCGATGTAAACGGAAATATGGTGACCTTTCTGGATACCCCCGGCCACGCTGCATTTACCTCTATGCGTGCCCGTGGCGCCAAGAGCACCGATATTGCCATCCTGGTGGTGGCCGCCGATGACGGCATTATGCCCCAGACGGTTGAATCCATCAACCACGCCAAAGCTGCAGGCGTGCCCATTATCGTTGCCATTAACAAGATGGATAAGCCCACCGCCAACCCCGATAAGATCAAGGAACAGCTGACCAAGTATGACCTGATCCCCGAAGAGTGGGGCGGCGATACGGTAATCGTGCCTATCTCCGCCAAGACCGGTATGGGCTTGGATGAGCTGCTGGAAATGGTCATCCTGACCGCTGAAGTGCAGGAGCTGAAGGCCAACCCCAACCGCCGTGCTAAGGGTACGGTCATCGAGGCTCGGTTGGACAAGACCCGTGGCCCCATCGCAACGCTGCTGGTGCAGAACGGTACGCTGAATCAGGGCGATATCATCATCGCCGGTACCGCTGTGGGCCGTGTTCGTGTTATGACCAACGATAAGGGCCGTACTGTCAAGACCGCAGGCCCCTCCGTTCCTGTTGAGATTACCGGCCTTGCCGAAGTTCCCACCCCCGGCGACGAGTTTAATGCCGTTACTGACGAGCGTATGGCTCGTGAGCTGGTTGAGCAGCGCCGGCAGAGAGCCAAGGATGAAGCTGCCAAGCTGACCCAGAAGGTCACTTTGGACAATCTGTTCGCCAAGATGCAGGAAGGCGAAATGAAGGAGCTGGCGCTGATCGTCAAGGCTGACGTACAGGGTTCTGCGGAAGCGGTCAAGGCCTCTTTGGAGAAGATCTCCAACGAGGAAGTCCGTGTCAAGGTCATTCACGCCGGTGTCGGCGCCATCAACGAAAGCGATATCCTGCTGGCTTCTACTTCCGGTGCCATCATCGTCGGGTTCAATGTCCGTCCCGATGCCGGCGCTCACGCCTGCCCCCACCGCACCAACGTGGATATGCGCTTCTATCGGC
>JAZSCE010000087.1:0-22315 GCA_045602725.1 Faecousia sp.
ATCTCGTGCAGCACGAAGTAGCGCACAGCGTCAACGCCAAACAGCTCCACCAAATCGTCGGCATAGATCACATTGCCCAGGCTCTTGGGCATCTTATCGCCCTTGACCAGCAGCCAGGGATGACCGAAGACCTGCTTGGGAAGCTCTTCACCCATGCTCATAAGGAAAATGGGCCAGTAGATGGTGTGGAAGCGGACGATGTCCTTACCGATCAGGTGCAGATCCGCGGGCCAGAACTTCTGATAATGCGCATCGTGATTGCCGTCGGGATCATAGCCGCAGAAGGTGATATAGTTGCTCAGCGCATCCAGCCAAACATAGCTGACGTGGCCGGGCGCAAAGTCCAGAGGCACGCCCCAGGTGAAGCTGGAGCGGGAAACGCACAGATCCTGCAGGCCGGGCTTCAGGAAGTTGTTGATCATCTCGTTCTTCCGGCTCTCGGGCTGGATGAAATCGGGATGCTCCTCAATGTGGCGCATCAGCCGGTCGGCATACTTGCTCATCTTGAAGAAATATGCTTCTTCCTCCGCATCCACGCACTCTCTGCCGCAGTCGGGGCACTTGCCGTCCACCAGCTGGCTCTCGGTCCAGAAGGATTCGCAGGGGGTGCAGTATTTGCCGCTGTACTTGCCCTTGTAGATGTCGCCCTTTTCATACATCCGGCGGAAGATCTTCTGCACCTTGGACTTATGCTCAGGGTCGGTGGTGCGGACAAAACGGTCATAAGTGGTGTTCATTAAGTCCCAAATGCCCTTGATCTGACCGGCAACATTGTCCACATACTCCTGGGGACTGATGCCGGCGGCCTCAGCCTTCTGCTGGATCTTCAGGCCGTGCTCATCGGTGCCGGTTTGGAAATACACATCGTAGCCCTGCTGGCGCTTGTGCCGTGCGATGGCATCGGCCAGCACGATCTCGTAGGTGTTGCCGATGTGGGGCTTGGCAGAAGTGTAGGCAATGGCAGTGGAAATGTAGTAAGGTTTCTTGCTCATAATTTGCCTCCTGATAGGTATACTTTACCAAATATTATACCCGCAGTTTGGATGAATTGTCAACAGTATTTGTGGGGAATTGCACCATTGCCTCCCTCTGCGACTCGATAAGCGCCGCCTACGGCGGTTGCTCGCGTGCACAGCGCCTGCGGGCGCTAGTGACGAGGGAGGTGGCACGGCGCAAGCCGTGACGGAGGGAGAGAATTCTCTCCCCCAGTCAGCCTGCTCGGCTGACAGCCCCCTCGTCAGAGGGGGCCTTAGAAAAAGAAATCCCCCGCCGATAAGGCGGGGGATAATCTTATAAATCTTAGTCCTTGAACTCCCACAGGGTCTCGCGGATGATTTCGCTGACGGTGGGATGGGGGAAGATGATCTGACGGGCGTCAGTGACACGCAGCTGCATCTCGATCATTTCGGCTGCGCCCCAAATGATCTCGCCGGAGTAGGCGCCAATCAGGTGCACACCCAGCACATTGCGCTTCTTCTTGTCGATAATGACCTTGCACAGGCCGTCTGCGCCTTCGTTTTCAGCGACGAAGCGGCCGGAGTAAACCATAGGCAGCTTGGCAACCTCATACTCGATGCCCTTGGCCTTGCACTCTTCCTCGGTCTTACCCACGGAGCCGATTTCGGGCTGGGTGTAGATGACGGAGGGGTTGGCGTGGTAGCGCATATTGTCGGGCTTGCCCAGGATGGTATTAACGGCAACCTCAGCCTCACGGTAAGCGGTGTGGGCCAGCATATGATGGCCGTTGACGTCACCGATGGCGTAAACGCCGGGAACATTGGTGCGGCCCATAGTGTCGGTGGGGATACCACGGTCGATCTCAACGCCGATGGTCTCCAGACCCAGGCCCATGCAGTTGCTGCGGCGGCCGATGGACAGCAGCACTTTGTCAGCGGCAACGCTGATCTTCTCACCGTTGGCCTTTTCTGCGTTGACCTTGCCCATTTCCACAGACTTAACTGCGGTGCTCAGCATAAAGGTAACGCCCTTGGCTTCCAGCTCCTTCTGCAGCATAGAGCTGATTTCCAGGTCAGTAGCGCCGGCAATATGATCCAGCATTTCGATAACGGTGACCTTGGAGCCGACAGCAGCATAGTAAGCAGCCATTTCCAGGCCGATAACGCCGCCGCCGATGACGGTAAAGTTCTTGGGAATCTCCTGCAGATCCAGCACCTCACGGTTGGTCAGCACGAAGTCACCCAGCAGCTCCTTAACACCGGGAATGGGGGGCACAGCAGCGCTGGAGCCGGTGGCGATGATCAGGTTCTTGCCCAGGTAAGTGGTGCCCTTGGCAGTAACGGCAAAGTATGCGCCGTCCTTACCGGTAATGGTAGCTTCTTCCATCACGACGGTAACACCTGCGCCTCTCATCTTGGCCTTGACGCCGCCAACCAAGGTGCGGACGACCTTTGCCTTGCGGGCAACGACGGCCTTCTGGTCGATGGTGACATTTTCGCAGGAAACGCCGTACTTTGCTGCGTGCAGAGCGTGCTCATAGGTCTTGGCGGAATTCAGCAGAGCCTTGGAGGGGATGCAGCCCTCATTCAGGCAAACGCCGCCCAGGGAACGCTTTTCAAACAGCAGAGTCTTCAGGCCTGCGTGGGCGCCGCGCTCAGCAGCCAAATAACCGCCGGGACCGCCGCCAATGACAATCAGATCATAAACAGTAGACATTGATAATTCCTCCGTATGTAAGATTTGTAACATCATCATAACACATCCGATTTATAAATTCAATCGCTTTTCGCAACAAAAAAACGGTTCAGTTATGAAAAAAGCCTCCCTCTGCGACTCGCTAAGCGCCGCCTACGGCGGTTGCTCGCGTGCACAGCGCCTGCGGGCGCTAGTGATGAGGGTAGCGAAGCGAATTGATATCTAATGCTTGCCGGTGGCAAGCATACTATCATTAAAGTGGATTCGCCGAAGGCGAAGACGGAGGGAGAGAAAGAAATATCTCTCCCCCAGTCAGCCGAATCGGCTGACAGCCCCCTCGTCAGAGGGGGCCAAGGAATGGGCTTATGCTTCCTCCTGCTGCTTTTCCTCAAATTCATCGTTTCCGTCGGACATATCCCAGTAGTTACTGAACACCCGAACGAAGGATTTGTAGGTGAACTTGCAGTAAATAATGGGCGAAGCGATCAGCGTAATGCACAGCACCAGCGCCGGAACATACACATTGATCACCAAGCAAAGGGCAAATACCAGCAAAATCAGGATGGACTGGGGCAGATGGGCGAAGGTCATAATCAGCGTGTTTTTCAGCACGGTTTTGATGGGATCCTCAATGTGGGAAATGTAGGGGAACCAATACTGCATCCACATAACCGCCAGCACCGCCATTACAGCGAAAATGATGGTCAGCAAATTCATATTGTTGGCATCGCTCATAATGAACAAAAAGTAAAAATCAAAGCCGAAAACCAGCAAAATCACCAGCATAACGAGCCCCAGCAGGAAGCCCTGCTTAAAATTGGCCCGGAATTGCTGCCAAAAGGTGGCCCATACATAGCCGTTGCTGTTTTTGATCACCTTGTGGTGCGTACTGTACAGCGCAGTGCAGGCAGGGCCGATGGTGAAAACGGGAATGCAGGCGATGACCCACACAAGACCCAGGATCAGGTAGTTGGTGATCTTGCTCAGGGTCTTATAAAACGGACTGTCAATGTTTAGAAAACTGAACATATTGTGCCTTCTTTCTGATTTTTAAGCGTAAAAAATGCGGAATTTATAGTTGGGATCGCCGTCCTCCGTGGCAGGAATATTGCTGGCTTCGAACAGCGTGGGGCAGACAAAGCTCTCGGCTTCTGCGGCGTGGAACGGGCCCAGAAGATTGCGGTTACCCAGGGTGAAGGTGACGGAAATCTCATTTTCGCCCGGCTTTGCGAAATATGAGATGTCCACAGCATTTTCAAAGCAGATTTCGCCGGCAAACTGACCGTTTACGGTGACTTTTGCCGTCAGGAAATCGCCCTCCAAGGCCAGCCGGATGTTGGGGTCGATCAGTTCCACGGTTTGCGTCAGGGTCAGCTCGCCCCGGAAGAAGGGCAGGCCGTCGGTAACGGGCTCGGAAATGCGCTGCGGCGCCTTGCCAAGGTAGAAACGGCTTCCCAGCAGGTGCTTTTCATCGTGAATTGCCCAGGCATTGTGGGAATATACACCAAAATGGCCAGCCAAATATACCGCTTCGATCTCGCTGTCATAGGCAATGCAGTTGCGCAGGCTTTCGGTGACGCCTTCGCCGAACAGCGCATAGTAGGTAGCCTCGCTCTGATGCCAATTCATTACGGTTTCGTAGTAGTTTTCGCCCTTGCGCAGGAATGGGGAAATATCAGCGGCCTGGAAGCAGTGATCCTCCTCCAGGGTGCGGTCAAAGGTGATAGCGTGGCCGTTGACCAGGTGCTGGGAGTCGCTCTTTTCTGCAATAATGTGCATTTTTTCGGGAATATCCTGAATCTCGAAGTGGTAACGCAGCCACAGCTTGCCTTCGTAGCGGCGCTGAAGCAGCAGCGTGTTCAATTCGTTGCAAAGCAGCGGCTTGGAATAATTTACGCCATCTTCCGACCAGCAAAGGGTGTCAACGGTCAGAAAATTGGTGCCAAAGGACGCCTTTGCACCCTGAAAACGCAGGGTAAATACCGGCTTTTCCGCGGCTTCCGGGGCAGGTTCGCTGCTGACCTGCAGCAGAAGCGACTCGTTTTTGCCCAAAGTCACGGTCAGCGGCAGCTTTTTGGTCAAAAAAGTGACCGGGTCAATGGCAATAAAGCTGCTGCCCTCGGCAAAACGGAAGGTTTGGGTGTAGGCATTTTCCGCCGAAGCATTCTGGACAAACAGATATTGTTTGCCCTCAAAAACGCGGTAGGTGCAGTAAAGCTCTGTATCGGTATTTTCCACGCTGAAGGGCTGTGCGGCAATCATATCCGCCAGGGAAATGTTACTGCTTAAGTAAGAATAGTCGAACTTTTCGCCCTCTAAGTAGCCGGGTTTCTCGTCCAAAAGCAGAATTTTGCCGCCATTTTCCACAAATTTCCGCAGCAGTTTTTCCGTATGCGCACCCATAGTCAGCAGCTTGGGCAGCACCAGGTAGGTATACTTGCATTCGCCACAGCCGATGGCATCGCCGTCTACGAAGCCGTGCTTTTCCAGCAGAGTCTCGTCCAGGAAATGATAGGCGATGCCCTGGGCAGACAACGTTCTGCAGGCCTTTCTCAGCGAGGGGTCCAGCCAGCTTTCCGGGATGTCCACGCTACCCCGCTTGTAGTCAAAATAGGCGCTGCGCATGGGGTGCAGCATTGCCACATTTACATGCTCTTCGCTTTCTGCCAGCAGATAACCCAGTCGGGCAAAATAATCGTTAAAATCCTTAAAATGGGTGCCAATCCAGGGGTTTATCGGGTTAAAATGTGCAGGATAGTCCCGTTTTCTTTGGCCGTGTTCGGAGTACGGAATCAGGTGATGGCACATCAAATTGGCACCGCAGGCATATTGGAAGCCGGCGATCCGATGCAGATCTGCCGGGGTCACATTCCAGCCGCAGCAGCCGAAGGTTTCCGTCAGGGTCTGCTTTTTGCCCAGCTGCCGGGCTGCGCTGCCCAACTGCCGGGGAGAAAGCTCGTTATTGGTGTCCGCACCCAGCCAGTCAATGCCGGGAATGGTCTCATATTCATAGAAGGGCATTGCACCGGCACAGCACATCAGCTGCGCACCCATAGACACCTCCTCCACATAATGGCCGGTGAAAGCGATGCCATTGTCACAGCACCAGGTGTATAGCTGCTTGGCAAAGCTGTTCAGCATCAGCTTCTGCATTGCCAGCCAGTAACGGTAGCGGAAGGTGCGATAGCCCTCTTTTTCCAAAAACAGCAGGCCCAAGCCGTCCCGGATATCCTGACCATATTCCGAGCGGAAATAGCTTTCCAGCATAGGCGTATAGGGGGTTTCTGCCCGGTAGTACTGGGGCTCATCGGTGAAAAAGCCCTTCAAATCGGTAGAAAATGCCGATCCCAGCCGAGATTTATACTGCTCGTGGGTCACATCCAGGAATTTGCGCACTACCGCAGGATTCAGGATGTCCACGGTAGAGGCAGAGCGGTGCATATATATATTAATGTATTCCCCGCCCTCGTCGTCGGTGGCACGGATCAATTCGGCTTCGCCGATTTTATAGGAAACATCGGCATCGGGATCGAACGCACCCTGCGTTTGGGTCAGGTACATATCCCGGTTTTGCATATCTTCCAGCAGCAAGCCACCGGCAAAGCCGCTGGGCCAGCCGTTTTCGTCATAAGCCCAGGCATCCATACCCAGCTTTTTTGCTTCGTCGCAGCACGCTTCAATGCACTGCATCCACTGCTCGCCTAAGTAAGGGGTCTTAAGACCGCCCCGGGCATGCATAAAAAAACCGCCAATTCCGCATTTATGCATCCAGCGGATCTGTGCGCGCAGACGCTCCGGCTCCAATGCATCGTTCCAGGACCAGAACGGAATGGGCCGGTAGGCGGCAGGCAAATTCATCCATTTTGATAAAAGTTCCTTCATAAAGGCCCTCCTGAGGGGTTCAAACCCCCATATCTTGTGTGTCTATAGCATACCACATACAAGACGGTTTGGGGTATGAAAAAATTGTAAAAAATTGCAATTTAAGCAATTTGCACAAATTATGTTACCCTGCCGCCGCTGACAAACCCTGGAAATTGGACAAAATATAAAAACACAATAAGAACAACCGGTTGCGCAAATTAAAATAGACAAAATATGTGAACGGAATTAGTAAGATGCACAATAAAAACGAACTTGAAATTTTGAAATTGTGTGATATGATATACTTATTCAAATTGGAGGTGTATTGCGTGAAAACAAAAGCCCTAGAAAAAACGCCTGTCAACAGATCCGGCAGCAGTCTGCGCAAGATCCAGAGAAAAGACAACTGGCAGCTCTTCACCTTGTCTATTCCCGGCCTGGTTGTCCTGCTTCTGTTCAGCTATTTGCCGATGTTCGGTGTAATTCTGGCGTTTAAGAATTACCGTGCCATTGATGGTATCTTTGGCAGTGCTTGGTGTGGATTTAAGAACTTCACCTTCTTCTTCAAGGGTGACGGTGCCATGATCAAGCGCTTGCTGACCAATACCGTTGGCCTGAACGTGCTGTATCTGATCATCAACACAGTAGTTACCATTATTATGGGTATGATGCTGTTTGAGCTGAAGAACCGCCTGGCCATCCGTGTATATCAGACCATCGTGTTCCTCCCCTTCATCGTTTCCTGGGTTGCTGCGGCTTATGCTGTTACCGCAAACCTGAACTATCAGAGCGGTATCATCAACAGCGCCCTGTCAAGACTGGGCCTGGATAAGATCAACTGGTATCAGGAGCCCCATCGCTGGACCTGGATTCTGATGATCGCCTATCTATGGAAGAGAGTCGGCCACGGTACGATTGTCTATTACGGCAACCTGATGTCGGTGGATACCTCGCTGTTTGAGGCTGCCAAGCTGGACGGCGCAAACCGTGTGCAGGTTATGCTCAACATTTCCTGGCCTCACATCCGCCCCGTTGTTGTCAGCTTCTTCATTCTGTCTATCGGCGGCGTGTTCAACTCCGATTTTGGTATGTTCTACTATCTGACGAACGACTCTACGGCACTGTATGCCCGTACGGACGTTATCGATACATACGTTATTCGCGCACTGCGTGCCGGCGGTAACAACGTCGGTATGTCCACTGCCATTGGTCTGATGCAGTCTGCTGCCGGCTTTATCGTTTTGATGGTCGTCAACAAGCTGGCTGCCCTGGTTGATGAGAAAGGTACGGTGTTTTAATGAGAATCCTTGGAAAGAAAGTAGATTTTGTCAATCTGCTGATTCATATTTTCTTCATCGTGCTGTGCGTTGTGATGATCTATCCCTTCATCTCCATGGTGTCCGTTTCGCTGGTTTCCAACGAAGAGTCTCAGGCCATCGGTTATTCCATTTGGCCCAAGGACCCCACGCTGATTTCCTATGAGATCGTTTTGGGCAACTTTAAGCCCGTTGCGGAAGCACTGCTTACCTCTTTCGCGGTCTGTGTTTCCAGCACTCTGCTGACGGTTATTCTGAACGCAATGTACGCTTATACTGTCAGCCGCCCCACCTTCCCCGCACGCCGGATCATCAACTTCATCCTGCTGTTCACCATGTTCTTCGGTGGCGGCGCTGCAGCAAGCTACATCGTCAATGTTAACTGGCTGCATATGAAGAATAACCTGCTGATCCTGATCGTTCCCGGCAGTGTCGGCGCAATGAGCGTTATCATTATCCGCTCCTTCTTCCAGGGCCTGCCCTACGGCCTGGTGGAATCCGCCAAGCTGGACGGTGCCAGCGAGTATCAGATCTTCTTTAGAATTATGCTGCCGCTGTCTACCCCCGCTCTGGGCACCATCGCAATCTCTGCATTTATCGGCGCATGGAACGCATACTACGCTCCTATGATGTACTTCGATTACGGCAAGGCAACCACCCTGTCCCTGTTCCTGCAGCGGTTGATGAACTCCATCGAAATGATCAAGGGCCAGCCCGGTATCAGCGAAGCATTGCTGAACCAGGTTCCCGGCACCGGCCTGACAATGGCTGTTGCTTGTATCACTGTTCTGCCCATGGTCTTCGTATTCCCCTGGTTCCAGAAGTACTTTGTTAAAGGTATGGCTATTGGCGCAGTTAAGGCTTAAGCCCTAACGCCGAATGACATAAATTAAGTTAAGGAGAATAATTATGAAGAAGATTCTTGCTCTTACCCTGGCTCTGCTGATGGTCCTGGGTATGTTTGCCGGCTGTGAGACCACCGGTACTGAGAAGGCTAAGGAGCCGCTGGGCGCCAACCTGACCAAGGAAGAAAAATTTGCTGAGCACGTCACCCTGACCTGGTGCTTCCCCGACGGCAAGCAGGCTGCTGACTTCTCCGAGTGGGATCGTATCGTTGAAGGTATCAATGAGATCACCGAAAGAGAAATCAACACCACCATCAATGTTGAAGTTATTCCTCTGGGTGAGTACACCGAGAAGATGAGCATGAAGTTCAACGCCAACGAGAAGTGGGACGTTTGCTTCACCGGCGCTTGGAACCCCTACTCCACCGCTGTTTCTATGGGTGTTTACGAGCCCCTGACCCAGGAGTATGTGGATACTTACATGGCTGAGACCCTGGGCGCTATGAACCCCCTGTACAAGGAAGCTATGACCATCAATGGCAATATCTACGCTGTTCCGATTCAGCAGATCTATGTCCGTCAGTCCGGTATGCGTTTCGAGACCGACTGGGCAAATGAACTGGGCTTTGACTACACCCAGGTTAAGGAACTGACCGATCTGGAGCCCTACTTCGACGCTCTGCTTGCCAACGGCTATACCGAGTGCTTCTTCTCCGCAGGCGATGACCTGATGACCGAATTGGGACCCTACCTGGGCTTCGATGCTCTGGTAGATACCCTGACCCCCGGTGTTGTTGAGTACCGCGATCAGACCTGCAAGGTCATCAACCAGTACGAGTCCCCGCAGTTCATGGAGCTGGCTAAGCTGATGAAGAAGTGGTACGACAAGAAGTACTTCACTTCCGGCGCTCTGACCGGCGAACAGGATAACCCCATCTTCCCTGAGGACCGTCACCCCGTCAATATCAACCCCGCTTACAAGCCCGGCGGCGATGCTGAGTCCAGCCGTTCCTACGGCCTGGAGATCAAGACCATCCCCTTCGGCGATGCTGTTCTGACATCTTCCGCTATTCAGATGACTGCTGCTGCAGTTTCTGTCAACTGTGAGTATCCCGGCCGTGCTATGGCCTTCATTAACCTGCTCAACTCCAATGAAGAGCTGCTGAACCTGATCTGCTGGGGTCAGGAAGGCTATGACTACGAGTGGGTTGACAAGGATCAGAAGCTGATCGAGGTTCTGGAGGGTGCATACCCCGGCAACCACGCATTCCTGGTTGGCAATACCTTCCTGTCCTACTATGCTGATGAGACGCAGATCGGCACTTGGGAAGAGACCATCGCTATCAACGATGCTGCTGATGGCTCCTCCATCCTGGGCTTCACCTTCGACGCTTCCAATGTTTCCGGCGAGCTGGCTAACATCAACGCCATCCTGCCTGAGCACCTGAACTCCATCCTCTGTGGCATGGTGGACGGCACTGTCGAAGATGCAGTTGCTGCTATGAACAGTGCTCTGTACCAGGCTGGTTTGCAGATCGTTCTGGACGAGATGCAGAGTCAGGTCGACGCTTGGAAGGCATCCAAGTAAGCGACAAAACATAAAATTTACCAATATGGGGCCCGCTTAGGCGAGCCCCATATTTTCAAACTTTGATTGCCAAAAAATGCCGGAAATCTTATGATTAACGGCAAAAACCCCACTTTTTGCAACCACCGGAGGGACTGCAATGAAACTGTATCCGCAACCGAAAAAATTAGAGCTGCTGGAGGGAATGTCCGGCAAAGCGTGCCTGAATAATCGCCAAAATGTGGTCAATCCCACACTGGGCGAGGAGGAGTATACCCTGCGCATCGATGCCGCCGGCATCACCGTGGAAGCCTCCTGCGACAAGGGCTTTTACTATGCCGACCTGACCCTGAATCAGCTGCTGCGCCAGCAGGGCGAGCAGATCCGGCACTGCTATATCCACGATTTTCCGGACTTTGCCCAACGTGGCGTAATGATAGATTTGGGCAGAAATCACGTGCCGACTTTGGAAAACTTAAAGCGTGTCGTGGACATTTTGTCTGCCGTAAAGATCAACCATTTTCAGTTGTATTTTGAGGGCTTCCCCTTTGCGTATGCCTCCCACCCCCGGGTGTGGAAGAACAAGGATGTACTGACACCTGCCGACATTCAGGAGCTGGATGCCTATTGCAAGACCAAATTCGTCAAGCTGGTGCCCTGCCTCAATGCCTTCGGTCATATGAAGCATTGGATCCAGCGGGATGAGTACCGCGATCTTGCCATTATGCCCGATGATCCCAATGGCTACCTGATGCCCTGGGGCTATGAAAAGGGCTTTTCTACCCTGGATCCCGACAAGCCCGGCGCCTGGGAGCTGACAAAGAGTCTTTTTGATGATCTGCTGCCCTATTTTACCGCGGATATCATCAATATTTGCTGCGATGAGACCTTCGAAATCACTGAAAAGGCAAAAGAGGGCAAGGATCCCACCCGGGTATATTTGGACTATGTCTTGCGGATCTATCATTACATCAAATCCAAGTATCCCAATAAGACGCTGCTGTTCTGGGGCGATATTATTCAGCGCCATCCGGAATATTTCGGCGAAGTTCCTGAGGATCTGATCCCCATTTTGTGGGCTTACGGCAAGGAATCCCCTGCTTTGGAAACCTGCCAGGAGTATACCAAAGCGAAGCAGTATTATATCTGCGGCTCTACCAACACCTTCTGCACAATTGCCGGCAAAACCGATGTAATGATCGGCAATACCAACACCTGCACCATCAACGGCAAGGCCACTGGCGCCACCGGTTTCCTGCAAACAAAGTGGCAGGATTTGGGCGGCTGGGACGAAACCTGCGTATCCTACCCAGGCTTTGTTTACGGCGGTGTCCAAAGCTGGAACAGCGAAGTGCAGCACGATATTATCCCCTACCTGAACGAGTATGTATTCCGGGATGAAAACGGTCTGATGGCCCAAATTTCTATGGAATTGGGCGATTTCTACCACTTTGATCCCAAGCATTGGTACAACGGCAACGGCATCATCCGTACCCTGTACTACGATCAACTGACCAATGAGGATCACGATTTGGATTTCTGCAATCTGCCACCGCTGGATGCAGAGTATTTCGAAAAAGTCGGCGCTCACGTTGCCAAGTATGTTGCGCTGTTGGAGCAAACCGACATGCGCTGTGATGATGCCGAGCTGATCAAGGCAGAGTACCGGCTGAATATGCGGATGCTGATGCACGGCGTTATGCTGGGCAAGTACAAGCTGCTGGGCTATACCGACCGGGCGAAGGCTTGGGAACTGCTGGATGACATCGAGACCATCATCGCCGACTACCGGGCACTGTGGCTGAAGCGGAACAAGAATATCAATCTGGAGAACTCTATGTTCAAGTTCTACGAGCTGCGCCGGCAGTATATCGAGCACCTGGACCTGTACCGGGTAAAAGTGTAATATTTACGGGCGTTTCCCTGCCGGGAAGCGCCCGTATTTAGCCCTAAAAAGAGATAATGCAAACGGTGAGAAACCAACTTTCAAAAAAGTTGAAAAATGCACACAAAGTGTAGAAAAAGATAAAACAAAATTGTGCAACACAGTTTACAAAAAACGGGTTTTATGTTAGTATAAATAGACAATGGAGCAATAGTCGAAAAAGGTTTGTTTGTGGATTTATACATAATAAATAAAAAATGCACAAAAACCCGCTTGCAAGGGGTGCAGACCGGGGCAAAAATCTCCATATAACCGTAGGGGCGGGACTCTACGGGCAGTCACATTCGTAAAAAACGGTGATCCCAGCCGTTAAAAAAAGGAGGAAAACACATGAAATCTAGCAAGCATATGTGGCAACGCTGTTTAAGCGTACTGCTGGTGCTGGTTATGGTTGCGGCATTCATTCTGCCCAACATCCATGTCAGTGCTGCAGACACAGATGCCGATCTGTGGGTTGACCCTGTCAATGGTAGCGATACCAACGACGGTGCCACAGAAGCAACTGCACTGAAGACCATTCAGGCCGCTAAGTCCATAGCAGCAAGCCTGAGTGCAGAAAGCGACGTCGTCGTCATCCTGAAGGGTGGCACGTATGACGCTTCCGAGACCATCGTCTTCGGCGCGGCCGATTCCGGCAAAAACGGTCACACCATCACTTACCGCGCTGCAGCCGGCGAGAAGGCTCTGATCTCCGGCGGCGCCAGCATTGATGGCTGGACCCTGCACGATGCTGAAAAGAATATCTACGTAGCGGACATCCCCGCTGGCACAGAACTGACTCGTTCTTTCTATGTCGACGGTGTTGTCCAGACCATGGCTTATATGGAGCAGTCTCCCATTGACTGGGAAGTTCTGTCCTCCAGTGGCTATCGTTCCCCCAACGTTACCAGCGCAGATAACAACGAGTATCTGATTTTGGATTTGGGCAAGGACACCCTGGTTTCCGGCCTGACCCTGTACGCAGGCGCTGAAAGAGCTGCTGACGGTTTCGCAGCCGGCTTCCCCAAGGACTTCACCATCTCCACCTCCACTGACGGTATCAACTGGACTGTTCAGGTCGATGAGACCGACTGCCAGGCTCCTATCGCAAGAAGCGGCAAGGAGTTTACCTTCCCCGCCGTTGGCGCTCACTTTGTCAAGCTGAACGTTACCAAGCTGGGCAACGCCACCCGTACCAGCGCAGGCCAGTATCATCTGGCTCTGTCCGAGATCCTGGTTGGCCTGAGCACCAAGCAGACCAAGATCAACAATAACATTGTTCAGCACCTGGATATGGCTAACCCCATTGCAGCTGTTGAAAATCTGTCCATCGACACCACCTACACTGCAAATCTTGGCACTGCAGCTACTGCTGTTGGCGCAATCGAGATCGTTGCAGGCGCAGGCCTGGCTGGCACCATGACCAGCATTAAGGTCGAGGCTTCTGTTGACGGCACCAATTGGACCACCGTTTACAACAAAGATAAGTTTGTATTCGAGGCCTCCAAGGTTATCGCCTTCAATCCTGTTGCAGCTACCGAGCTTCGCATCACCACCGGCGAGACCGCTGCGGTTTCCGAGCTGAAGGTTTATAAGCCCGCCAGCCTGTCCACCGGCGCTAATGTCACCATCGCTTCCGGCAAGAACGCTGGCAAGCTGACTGACGGCAAGTTCGACGGCACCTACGCCAGCGGCAGCTATATGACCGCCATCGCTGGCACCAGCGACATCGTCATCAACCTGGGCTCTGTTCAGGATATCGGCGGCGTTCGCCTGTATCCCACCTATGTTGACGGCAAGGTCGCCGGCTATGTTGAGGCAGCCCGCGTGCTGGTTTCCAAGGACGGCGAGAACTACACCACCGTTCTGGAAATGTCCAACATTACTGCTCCTGAATTCGGCGCACAGCTGCTGCTCTTCGCTAAGGGCTACAAGGCTCAGTATGTGAAGATTCAGCCCCTGCTGCTGACCGCTGCTGGCAGCGACTACTGCCTGCAGCTGGAGGAACTGGATGTTGTTCCTGCCAAGGTTGAGGTTGATGAGACTCTGCCCGATACTATTACCGAGTACAAGACCATCTATAGCCTCATTCCTTTGACCGCCGCTACTCCCACTCTGGGTTACTACGAAAATGTCAACAATATGGACGAGATCGTTGCCTATCAGACCGAAAAGAACACCACCCCCGGTGATGAGGCGAAGGCAATCATCGATATGAAGACCAACTCCTACGGCTACACCGGTCTGTTCAATTATGGCGATCTGGTGAGCTACGGCGGCGTTAAGGTTCCCGCATTCCTGGTGGATTTGGGCGCTGCTGCTACCTTCAACACCATCGAGTTGGCAATGGACCCCGACCTGTGGGGCGTTCCCTTCGACTTCGAGATCCAGGTTCTGGAGAACGATACCTGGAAGACAATTGCTGAAGTAACCGATGCAGAGAACGACTGGACCGTCCGTGGCAACTATGCAGGCCACTATGAGTTCGAGGCTGTTACTGCAAAGGCTGTCCGCGTTCTGGTATACGACCTGTCTAAGGAAGACGGCGCTTATCCGAAGGCTGAAATTGAGCAGAATCCTTCCATCCACAGCACCCGTCTGATCCTGCAGGAGCTGTCTCTGTTCAATAAGGAAGTCATTCCTTATGAAATCGAGGTCAACCAGGAAGCAGACACTGTCGAGTACAACAAGATTAACCTGTCTACCAGCAATATTCTGGGCTACGGCTACTACCGTCCCGGCCTGGAAGTTGTTACCGATTACAAGGCTGACAACGGCGCTAAGCTGTTTGACGGCAACAAGGAAAACTACTCCTCCACCAACGGCCAGCAGTATAACTGGATGCCCGATGGTGGCGGCGGCAACCATCCCGCTATTTTGCTGGATGTTTCCAAGTCCAACAACGGCCTGCCCGTTAACATCAATGCTATCGAGCTGACTGTCCGTGAGGATGGCCGTTGCGCTCCTTACGACTATATGATCCAGGTTACCACTTCCGCAACGGAAGACAACTGGATCACCATCACCGAAGAGTCCGCTAAGGACTGGGCCATCAGCAATGAAGCTATGTATAGATTCCCCAACCTGGAGATCTACAAGCTGCGCCTGGTGGCTACCAACCTGACGCCTCAGACCAATATCCCCATGGATTCTGCTACCGGCGTTCTGGTTACCTATATGCACGTTGCTGAGCTGGCAGTGTACAACATCAGTGACCCCACCAACCCCGTTGCTGACGATCTGTGCACCCAGGGCGAAGACGCCTCCGGCGATATGACCCACGAGGTCGCATTGATCGAGGCAAAACACGACAACCCCGACAACGTCTATAATGCCAACAAGGCAATCGACGGCTATCTGGATCCCATCAAAGAGAACGGCTTCATTGTTCCCGAGAAGTATGACTTCAAGAATCTGTGGCATCCCGAGCATGTCGAAATGCATACCCTGTACCTGTGGTATCACAACGTTCTGCACTTCACCGGCGTTTCCGGTGACGGCACTGAAATCTTCTTGGAGACCGGTTTGATGCCCACTTGGGTTGCCAACGACTACCTGTTCATCGACAGCGTTGGCGAGTGGTACATCGACCGCGAGACCTGCAAGATCTACTACAAGGCTGACGGCACCATGGACGGCAAGGAAGCCATCCTGCCCGTAACCGAGCAGATCATCCAGATGGACTATGCCTCCAATATCAAGTTCGAAGGCATCACCTTCTCTCACACCACCTGGACATATCCCAGTGAGAATGAGTACAACGACGAGCAGGCTAACACCTACCTGGTCGGCAATCGCTGGATCCAGGTTCCCGCAGGCGTTCAGCTGCTGGGTTGTACCGGCATCGTCTTTGATGACTGCACCGTGACCAATATGGGCACCGCCGGCATCAAGATCAAGTCTGACGGCGACAAGACCTCTGATGGCAACCAGATCATCAACAGCCGCTTCTATGACATCGGCTACAGCAGCATTATCGTTGGCGATATCCCTGGTCACCACGGTTACCAGAGCTATATGCTGGTTAAGAACACCACCATCAAGAATAACTACATCACCCGCGTTGGCCTGGAGAACCGCGATAGCCCCGGCATCATCGCTGCCTACACCAACGGCACCGTTATTGAGCACAACGAAGTTGCTTTCTGTCCCTACACTGGTATTTCCACCGGCTGGGGCTGGGATAGCGAAGAAGCCAACGGCAACCAGGCATTTATGGATGAAGTTGGCAACAACAAGGTTATCTACAACTACGTCCACGACACCGGCAAGAACAACCGTGACGGTGGCTCTATCTACAACCTGGGCTCCTCCAAGGGCTCCGAAGTTGCTTACAACTACATCTTCAACAGCTGGGACGGCGACGATGTTTACGAGAACGGTCTGTATCTGGACCAGGGCTCTGCCTTCATCGAAGTCCACCACAACGTGGTTGGTGAGAACGTCGGTTACTGGATGCACCAGTGGATGAGCACCATCCATGACAACATCTGGCACGACAACTACTATGTCGAAACCAAGAGCCGCGACAACGGTTCCAACAACCAGGCTTACGACAACACTAAGGTCGATGAGCAGGCTGATCTGTACGATCATCCCGAGGCTGTTGAGATTATGGAAAATGCCGGTCTGCTGGACGAGTCCGTGAAGGACGGCGTTTGGGAAGGCTTTGCCCAGATCCATGACATCATTCAGGAATTCTGGCCCGGCGAAAACTCCAGATACATCGAGCCCACTTGGGGCTGGGATGATGTTACGATCGCTGGTCAGGTCGGTAGAACGATCTACGACTCCATTAAGAAGCGTGTTAACATCAACGTCAAGGAAGACACTGACATCACCGCTCTGGCCCTGATGTTCACCCTGTATGACGGTTGGACATCCGATAAGGCTTCCGGCTCCATCCAGGACTTCTCCGAGCCCGTTGTTTACACCCTGACTGACGGCAAGACCACTGTTAAGTGGACTGTCAGCGTCAAGAAGCAGGTTGACTCCGGCGGCGAGATCCCCGGCGAGGAAGTTGATTTTGCAGAAATCATTGCAAAGCACGAAGCAGGCCAGTGGTCTGTTGAGCCCGCCCGTGTTGCCAACGGCGTTATGCACCACAGTGACTACTCCGGCTATATCGCACAGTACTTTGGTGGCAGCACCATCTTCAAGTTTGATGTTAGCATGGGCCTGCAGAGCAACAGCGAAATCGCTGCTATCTCTCTGAACAACCAGGATCCCTCTCTTGACTGGGATAACGGCGGCACCGAGTACATGATCAACTTCAATAAGGACAACATTGAAGTCCAGAAGTTCGTCGGTGGTCAGCGTACCGTTTTCTTCGGTGAGCAGGCTAACCACGTCGCTGTTTACGGCACTTTGCCCAACAACTTCTTCACTTCCGATGAGGTTCACAGCGTTAAGACCGGTGCAATCAACACCGATGACGGCGGTGTCCGTCTGTTCATGTTCGTCGATGGCAACCTGGTCTTCGACTTCGTCGATACCGAGGATCCCATCCGTGACGGCGGTTACTTCGCAGTTCACGCAGGCACTCAGACCATCTCCCTGAGAGGTTTCTCCGGTAAGGAAGCTACTCCCGATACCAGCGAGCTGGATTGGGCTCTGTATGTTGTTGAGTCCCTGGATTTCCTGGACTATAAGCAGGAGACTTGGGGCAATCTGCAGTCCGCAGTCACTACCGTTAACGAGATCCTGGCCTCCTACGGCGGCGTTACTCAGGAAATGGTTGACAAGTGCACCATGATCCTGTGGGATGCTCTGGACAACCTGGAGCAGGTTGACGGCACTCCCGGTGCTATCATTCCTGAGCGTCCTGCCGAGCCCGGCGAGGTTGACTGGACTGAATTCAACGAGCTTAACGATCTGCTGTACACCCTGGATCTGACGCAGTACTCTGAGGAGTCCATCAATGCTCTGTACGAAGTTATCGCAGCTATCAATGAGATCATTTATAGCGGCGAGGAGCTGACTCAGGAGGACATCGATGCTATGACGCAGATGCTGGCGGATGCAATCGCTGCTCTGGACTACATCGGCGGCGAACTGCCTCCCATTGACAGACCCGAGGGCCTGGACTACACCCGTATCGATGCAGCTCTGGTGGTTGCGCTGAGCGCTAAGGAGGAGAACTACTCCGCTAAGTCCTTCGCAGCTCTGCAGGATGCAATCAAGAATGCATACGAGGTTATGGGCAACGCTGATTGCACGCAGGCTGACGTCAACGCAGCATACATTGCTTTGGTTGACGCTATTGAGAACCTGGTCTATATCGGCGAAGGCCTGCAGCCCATTATTCCTCCCATCAAGGTTCCCGGCGCTGATGAGCCCGGCACTGACGATCCCACCGTTCCCGGTGGCGACGAGCCCGGCACCGACGATCCCACCGTTCCCGGCGGCGATCAGCCCGATGCTCCCGGCGAGGATGACGGCAACCTGCCCGGTAAGACCGGTGACGATTTCGCCCTGGTTGGCCTGATCGTTCTGCTGGCTATCGGCATGGCTGGCGCAGCAGCTGTTGTTGTTCTGATGAAGAAGAACAGAGCTTGCTAATCGCAACACCTAACTAAATTCCGGCAGGGTATGCGACCGCATACCCTGCCATTTTTATTGGCCTCCCAGGGGGAGAGCCTCGGGATTTGCCTTTACTCCTGCCGGGAAAAGTGCTATAATGGGGCAATGAAAGGGGCGAAAATTATGCTGAAAACATCCACAGAGATTGCGTCCATTGCGGAAATTGTGGGCGAATTGAAGGCGGTTGAGCTGGTGGCAAAAGCCGGCTTTGATGCGTATGACCTTTCTCTGTTTGAGATGGCTCGCTACGACGGCAGGCAGGTGGTGCGAAAAGGGCATCCTCTGCAGTCCAGGGAGGCGCTGCGGTATGTCCGCCAAATCAAGCAGGTGGCAGAGGATAACGGCATTGTCTGCAACCAATCCCACGCGCCCTTCCCCGTGTATTGTCCCGAGATTCGGGAGTTGGCGAAAACTGCCATTGAATTCACCGCCGAAGCCGGCGGCGAGATCGTGGTGATCCATCCCGATAACTATAAGACTGCTGAAGAAAATGCCGAGATGTATCTGGAGTTACTGCCCTTTGCAAAGAGCTACGGTGTGAAGATCGCCACGGAGAATATGTGGAACTGGTATGCCGGCGATGACCACGCATCGCCCGCTGCCTGCAGCGATCCGGAGAGCTTCCTGGCACACCTGGATGCGGTAAATGACCCGGATTTTGTTGCCTGCCTGGACATCGGGCACGCTGCAATGAAGGGCCTGAACACCTCTCCTGCCGAGATGATCCACGCCCTGGGACATCATCTGCAGGCGCTGCACATTCACGATAACGATGGCCACGGTGACCATCATCAGCTACCCTTTACCATGAGCATCGACTTTGATGCGATGGTGCAGGCGCTGAAGGATATCGGTTATGTTGGCTGGCTGACGCTGGAGGTGGATCGCTATTGCCACGGTGCCACAGCAGAAAATGTGGCAGAAAAGGTGCAAAATATGGCGGCCTGCGCCAAGAAAATCGCCCAAATGATGGGATAAAAAAGCCTCCCTCTGCGACTCGCTAAGCGCCGCCTACGGCGGTTGCTCGCGTGCACAGCGCCTGCGGGCGCTAGTGATGAGGGAGGTCGGAGGGAGAGAATTCTCCCCCCCCAGTCTTTTTGCTGCGCAAAAATCCAGCCCCCTCTTGGGCAGCGCACCATAGTGATAAATTGCCTGAAAAGGCGTGGATTCCCCCGATATTGCGCCAAAAAACCTTGAAATCCACAAAGGATTTCTGCGATCTTTTGTCTTATCTCAAGAAAATCCCCATCCTTTTCAGGTGCAAAGCAGTTTTGAAGTGGTAACTTTTTTGATTAACAAATAACAAAATTCCCGGAATGCTGACGCATTTCGGGAATTTTTTGTGTAGTTAAGCGGAAAAGGGGCCGTTCAAAACCATTTTCTCACTATGGCGCGCTGCCCTTCAGAGGGGGCTATTTTTTTATGCACTTAACGTTACACGGGAATGAACGTATTGATCAGCTGGGAGGCCAGCACCACCAGCACCAGCGCAATGGGATAGGTGGATGCGTAAGCCGCAGCCACATCATCCGTGCCGGCAACGCCGATCAGCGTGCCCAGCGCAGGAGTGGAGGTCATACCGCCGGTGATGGAGCCCAGGTTGTTCAACAGGGGCAGCTTGCAAATCTTCTTGGCGAACAGGAAGCCCACGATCATCGGAATCAGGGTCATCACCATACCGGCTGCGAAGCCGTAGACCACGATCATAATGCCGTAGCTGGAATTTGCAATCTGCTCCACCAGCTCAACGCCGCCTTCTACGCCGGCGCCAACCAGGAACAGCATCAGGCCAAACTCACGGAAGCTCTTCAGTGCGTGCTCGTCAACCTTCAGGCTGATCTTGCCGATCCGGCCAAAGTGGGCCAGGATCAGGCCCATCAGCAGCGGGCCGCCGGTCATACCCAGGGAGAAGCTGGCCTTGCCACCAAGAGGGATCTTGATAGAGCCCAGCAGCACGCCAAGGGTGACCACCAAACCGAATGCGGCAAAGCCGAATTCGTCCAGCTCGATCAGCTTCTTCTCCGTCTTTTCCTCAGCATTTTCTGCAGCGGCCACACCGATGAGGGTGCGCTCGTGAGGAATATCCGCCTTCATGATTCGGGGCATGATCTGCACAAACAGAACAACGCCGATGACACCGAAGGGATAGGCGACTGCGTGACCCAGCGAAACCAGGCCCAGCTTGGAAGCATCAACCGCTTCCACAGCGCCCTGGGCAGCGGAGAATGCGGGGGTGGAGGTCAGCGCACCGGATAGAATGCCGGTGGCGTAGGCAGAGCCAATGCCGGGGATCAGTGCAAAGCCTACGGTAACCGCGGCGCCCATCAGGATAATCAGGGCGCCCATAGGCACATAGGACTTGGCATTGACCTTCAGGTTCCGGAAGAACTTGGGGCCGGCAATGCAGCCAACGGAGGCGACAAACAGCACCAGGCCGATGTTGGAAATGAACTTAAAGCTGGAGATCTTGGCATCGCCGGCATCGGCCATATAGAACTTGCCCAAAACGGGGATGTCCTTCAGGCCGGGCAGGGTGCAAAGATAGCCAAACAGCAGAGCGAACAGGAACACGCCTGCAGTGCCCAAATTCAGACCCTTCACCTTGATCGCGCCGATGGCGTAACCAATAAAGCAGATCAGGAACACGCTGATGAATACTGTGGGGGTCTGACCCAGGCTAATAATCTTAGAAAGAAAATCCACGAAACGTCATCTCCTTAATTACTTAACCTTGCGGGTATAGTCAGGAAGCAACTGGGGAGACAGCGTATCACCGGTGATGCCGGCATCCTTGCGCTGCTGCTCAAACTGCGCAACGTGCGCCAGGGTAGCAGTACCGGGGGTGACAGACTTGGCTTTCTCGGAAGCGTACTTACCGGCGTTGCGGCCGAATACGATGATGTCCAGCAGGCTGTTGCCCATCAGACGGTTACGGCCGTGGATACCGCCCACCACTTCGCCTGCAGCGTACAGATTCTCGATGTCGGTCTGGGTGTCGTCGGAGATCTTCAGGCCGCCGTTTTGATAGTGCAGGGTGGGGTAGATCAGGATGGGCTCTTTGCGGATGTCGATGCCGTGCTTGCCGAACATACGCATCATAGCGGGAATCCGCTTCTCAATGGTACCGGCGCCGTGCTTCAGTTCGATCATGGGGGTGTCCAGCCAAACGGCATAGCCCTCCGGTGTGGGAACACCGTTGCCACGGTCGGAGCATTCACGGATGATAGAAGCAGCGGAAACGTCACGGGTCTCCAAAGGATTCATAAAGACCTCGCCGTTGGCGTTGACCAGCATAGCGCCCACAGAGCGGACCTTCTCGGTAACCAGTGCGCCGTAGATCTGTGCGGGGAATGCAGCGCCGGTGGGATGGTACTGCAGAGTGTCGGGGTACAGCAGTCTTGCGCCTGCACGGTATGCCAGCACCAGACCGTCAGCGGTAGCGCCGTAGTGGTTGGAGGTGGGGAAGCCCTGATAGTGGAGTCTTCCTGCACCGCCGGTGGCAAGGATCACAGTCTTTGCACGGGCGACCAGAAGCTCACCGGTCTCCATATTCTTCAGCACAGCA
>JAZSCE010000088.1:0-3685 GCA_045602725.1 Faecousia sp.
CCAGTGCCAGGGCTTCTGCGGGATCATACTGAACAGAGCGATCGATCAGCTTCGCGCTCTCCTTGTACTTTTTACCTCTAAACAATGTAATTATCCTCCTTAAAGTGGTGATGCGGAAAAATCCTCCCACATTTCCGGGCATTTTACCCGGTTCAAACATTTATCAGTCAGTTACGGTGATACCCATGGAGCGGCAAGTGCCACGAACCTGGCTCTCAGCGGCTTCCAGAGTGTTTACGTTCAGATCGGGCAGCTTGGTCTTTGCAATCTCAGTGACCTGAGCAGCGGTGATAGAGCCAACCTTGGTCTTGTTGGGAACACCGGAGCCACTCTCCAGACCTGCGGCCTTCAGAACCAGCAGGGGAGTGGGGGGCGTCTTGGTGATGAAGGTAAAGGTGCGGTCTGCGTAAACAGTGATGACGACGGGAATCTTATAGCCCTCCATAGCCTGGGTACGGGCATTGAATTCCTTGATAAATGCGGCGATATTCACACCATGCTGACCCAGAGCAGGACCAACAGGGGGAGAAGCAGTTGCCTTAGCGGGGGTAAATTGGAGCTTGGTAATACCAGTGACTTTCTGTGCCATTATTAAGCACCTCCTGAATATAATGTGGTAATATGCGTTTTACGCATTTTTGTCGGGGCGCAAGCCCCTCCCACGTTCCAACCGGCAAGCCGGTTCGATGCGTTAATGGGATGCGACCTCTATCTGATCGAGCTCAAACTCGACAGAGGTCTCACGGCCAAACATAGAAACGATCACGTTGACCGTATTGTTTTCGACCTCGATGCTCTCCACAACACCGGTGAAGGAACTCAGAGGACCATCAAGAATGCGGACGGTATCGCCAACTTCGTAGTTGACAATGATCTCCTTCTTCTCAATGCCCATTGCGTAGACTTCATCTTCGGTCAGGGGAGTGGGGTCATTGCTGGATGTACCGACGAAGCCGGTAACACCGCGGATGTTGCGGATGACGTGCCAGGTGTCATCGCTGTATACCATCTTAACCAGCACATAGCCGGGGAAGACCTTGCGATCGTAAGTCTTGCTGACGCCGGACTCGGTGATCTCGGTGACGGTCTCCATCGGGATGGAGATGGCCAGGATCCGATCCTGCAGCTGACGGCTTTCGATGGTCTTTTCGATGGTAGCCTTTACAGTGTTCTCATAACCTGAATAGGTATGAACGACATACCACTTTGCAGCTTCTGCCATAGCGTATACCTTAGTGAGCCAGGTTGATAATGGCGGTGATCAGAGTCTGAGCAACGAAGTCGAACACCCAGATGAAAACACCAACCACAATGACACAGGCAATGACGATCAAGGTGTTCTTAGCCACCTGCTTGGGGGTGGACCAAACGACCTTCTTCAGCTCACTTCTCAGCTCGCGGAAGTATCTGGCGATGGCACCCAAGGTTCTTTTGAACCAATTTTCCTTTTTAACTTCAGCCATTGTCCATTCTCCTTACTTGGTCTCGTTGTGAACTGTGTGCTTCTTGCAGAATCTGCAGTACTTTCTCATTTCGAGACGGTCAGGGTCATTCTTCTTGTTTTTCATGGAATTGTAGTTTCTCTGCTTGCACTCAGAACATCTCAAAGTGACTTTAACGCGCATATCGGCACCTCCTTATATTGCCTCCCTGCATGACCCCGGCTATGAAAAGATTTAGAAACGGCCACTACAATAACCGTCCGAGGTTGAAATTTGGGCGCACTAACAAAACCCAATTTTCACAGGTAGAGCCATTCTATCACAGAATGCAAGCTGAGTCAACAACTTTTTTACAAAATTTTAGGTATTTTTTACAGAAGAGAACACCGTATCTTGTGTTTTTTGACGGAATATTTGTGCAGGGCAGGTGAATAAGCTGTCCTGAGGTGATGCAATATGAATTTTAAGAAATGGAAGCCCTATATTTTCTGGATCTTGCTATCAGAAGGCGTGGGGCTGTTGGCAGGCCTGCTGACCCGGGATGCCGCGGGGATTTACGCAAGCACCATCAATAAGCCGCCGCTGTCACCGCCGGCAGTTGTATTTCCAATCGTGTGGACAATCCTTTATGCCCTGATGGGAATTGGCGCAGCCAGGGTCGCCACTTCGCCCAATCGAAAGAATGATGTTGCGCTGAATTTGTTTGTGATCCAGCTGATCGTGAATTTCTTTTGGAGCTTTTTCTTCTTCAATGCGCAGGCATTCGGCTTTGCTGCGCTATGGCTGGTGCTGCTGTGGGTGCTGGTGCTGTTGATGATCATTGCGTTTTGGCGTGTGGATCGGCTGGCTGCCTGGCTGCAGATCCCGTACCTGATTTGGCTGACCTTTGCGGCATATTTGAATTTTGGGGTATATTTATTGAATTAAAGCTCTTTCCTTTTTTCAAAAGACAGGGTATACTAATGGTAAGAAAGGAATGATTACTTATGAAGATCATGGGAATTGACTATGGCGATGCCCGTACCGGCGTTGCGATTTCCGATCTGCTTTGCAGCATTGTTGGCTCCACCTATGTGATCCCCAGCCGGAATACACAGAAGGCCATTGCTGACATCGTCAAGCTGATTCAGGATAATGACGTTGGGGAAATCGCAGTAGGTCTGCCGAAGAATATGAATGGCACGGAAGGACCCAGAGCGGAATTGTGCCGGGAATTTGCGGAAAAACTGAAGGAAATTACAGGCTTGCCGGTGATCCTTTGGGACGAGCGCCGCACCACTGTGGTAGCCCACAACATATTGTCGATGCATAATTACCACGGGAAAAAGCGGAAGAACACCGTGGATGCCGTAGCCGCATCGCTGATTCTGGAAGGCTATTTGCAGTTTCGCGGCCGATAAAGCAGCTCACGCACACCGGTAAACAGCAGCAGAATACCGAAGAGCTTTTTAAGAAGCCCGGCATCCAGCTGAGCTCCGACCCAAGAGAAAATTCCAGCGGCTAAGCTCCCTGCCAGTATGGCGGGGAGTATTTTTCTTATCTGCAGCGCACCTTGCTTCCAACGGAAAAGGGATACAGAGCCGGCGGCTGTGATGAAAAACATAAGGTTGATAAGCCGGGCAGTCTGATTTGGGGTATGCAGAACAAGTGTCAGCCACAATATCAGCAGCGATCCGCCACCGACGCCGAGACCTGCCAAATAGCCCAAAGCAATGCCTACGATCAACGCTACGGGAAAAGAGGCTAGCATAGATATCGCACACCTCCCCAAAGGATCAGCACCCCAAGCACCCGGTGCAGCCATTTGACGGGGATCCGCTTTGCTGTGATACCGGCAAGGATGCCGCCGCCGATACTGCCAATCAAATAGGGAAGTGCCTGGACGATGGGAAGCGCCTGGGCAATCGCACCGTAGCTTAATGACACGATGCATATCGGGAGTATAATGGAAACGGAAGCCGGGAAGATATCTTGATCATCCGTATCTGTCAGCATAGTCAGCAGGGGAACAAGTACCATGCCACCGCCGGCGCCGAACAGACCATTGACAGCGCCAGCGCAGAAGCCGGCTACGGCTGTTTTGAATTTATCCATAAAAATAACCTCCTGTGGAAATTTTCTCCACAGGAGTTGTTTTTATTCGTGATAGCCCACAAAGGGGCAGGTTTCCAGGATCTGGTGGGTAATCTCCTGAAACTCTTGAATATCGGTAGTCTTGCGAAGTCGTTTTGCCAGCTTGTCCA
>JAZSCE010000089.1:0-6404 GCA_045602725.1 Faecousia sp.
TGATGTCGGTGCAGCCGGATACGCAGCAGGTACCCATACCACGGGCAACAACGACAGCGTGGGTGGTCATACCGCCACGGACAGTCAGGATGCCCTGAGCAGCCATCATGCCTTCGATATCCTCGGGAGAGGTCTCCAGACGAACCAGGACCACCTTCTCACCACGGGCAGCCCATTCCTTGGCATCCTCAGCGGTGAAGACGATCTTACCGGCAGCAGCTCCGGGAGAAGCAGCCAGTGCCTTGCCGATGGGCTCAGCAGCCTTCAGAGCCTTGGCGTCGAACTGGGGATGCAGCAGGGTGTCCAGAGTACGGGGCTCGATCATAGCAACGGCCTTCTTCTCATCGATCATACCCTCGTCCACCAGATCGCAAGCGATCTTCAGAGCGGCGGGAGCGGTACGCTTGCCGTTACGGGTCTGCAGCATATACAGCTTGCCGTTCTCAACGGTGAACTCCATATCCTGCATATCACGGTAGTGCTCCTCCAGGATCTTGCAGACTTCCACGAACTGCTTGTAAGCGCCGGGGAACTTGTCTGCCATCTCGCTGATGGGCATGGGAGTACGCACACCGGCGACAACGTCTTCGCCCTGTGCGTTGGTCAGGAACTCGCCAAACAGCTTCTTCTCGCCGGTGGCGGGGTTACGGGTGAATGCAACGCCGGTGCCGCAGTCATCGCCCATGTTACCAAAGGCCATGGACTGCACGTTAACGGCAGTACCCCAGGAGTAGGGAATATCGTTCTCACGACGGTAAACATTGGCACGGGGGTTGTCCCAGCTGCGGAAAACAGCCTGGGTAGCGCCCATCAGCTGCTCCTTGGGATCGGTGGGGAAATCGGTGCCCAGCTTAGCCTTGTACTCAGCCTTGAACTGGCCAGCCAGCTCCTGCAGATCCTCAGCAGTCAGCTCAACATCCTGCACGACGCCCTTCTTCTTCTTCATCTGGTCGATGAGAGCCTCAAAGTACTTCTTGCCGACTTCCATAACGACGGCGGAGTACATCTGAATTAAGCGGCGATAGCAGTCCCAAGCCCAGCGGGGATTGCCGGACTTCTTTGCCATAACAGCAACGACATCCTCGTTCAGACCCAGGTTCAGGATGGTATCCATCATACCGGGCATAGAAGCGCGGGCGCCGGAACGGACAGAGACCAACAGAGGATTCTCGGTGTCACCGAACTTCTTGCCGGTGATAGCCTCCATTTTCTCGACATATTCCATAATCTGGGCCTTAATATCATCATTGATCTTGCGGCCATCTTCGTAATACTGGGTGCAGGCCTCGGTAGAAATCGTGAAGCCCTGCGGGACAGGCAGACCGATCTTGGTCATCTCGGCCTGGTTAGCGCCCTTGCCACCCAGAAGCTCTCGCATAGAGCCATCACCCTCGGTGAACAGGTAAACATACTTGTGCATGGGAATTACCTCCTTCAATTGTGTTTGGGCGGTTCTTTTCGCCCAAATTTTGTTATTTTTTTAGATTTTTCTTTTAATGCCCATATAGTGTAGCACAACAAAACCCAAAATGCAAACACTTTTGTGTAAATTTTGTTAAAAATTCGCTTTATTTTGCACAAAAGTTTTTTGCCCGGCATTTAAGCGTTATGATTGTCGCAAGGAGAGCAAAAAACCCGGGAAGATACACTTCCCGGGCATAATTTCGTCAATATTTGCGGATAACCGCCTTAACCAGACCGATAATCTCCGCTTCGGAGCCGTCAATGGGGGCATAGGCCTCGTTTTCAGGCATCAGCCAAACCTGTCCGCCGGTGAGCTTCAGGCGCTTAACGGTGGCTTCATCACCGATGCGAGCCACAACGATCTGGCCGTCATTTGCTGTCTGCTGGGGGCGCACCACCACGTGGTCACCGCTCAAAATGCCCGCGTTCACCATACTGTCGCCACGCACCCGCAGAGCGAAGCAGCCGGGATCGCCATCCCAAGCCATAGTCCCCTCCTGATTTTCCACCGCCAGGATAGGTACGCCGGCAGTTACCACGCCCACCACCGGGATCTGCCCCGGACGGACATTGGTAACGATGGAGCGCTTGCGACCCTTGGAATCGGGGCTGAGCAAAAGGCCCTTATTCTGCAGAGCCTGAATGTGATAGCTTACAGATGCTGTGGAGCGCAGGCCCACTGCCGCACCGATCTCACGAACAGAGGGAGCATAGCCGTGTTCGTGTACAAATTGGTTTACATAATCTAGAATACGTTCCGCCTTATCACTGGTTCTGGACATAAACCTCTCTCCCCTTTCGTCATTGTCAAATACATAATAGCACATATGTGCGAAAAATGGAAGCCCTAATTTCAAAAAGTTAGAAAAATCTATCCTTGCACCAATATACTATAAGGAAAGGAGTGGTTTTTAATGGAACGATTCGATACGGAAACGGAAGACCGTGTTTGGCAAAGAGCGCACGGCCAGCAGCCGCCCCAGCCGGTGCAAAGTATCCAGGCGCTGGCAGCCGCAGAGCTGACCGAGGCCGCTGCTCTACTGATGCTGTCAAGGCAACTGCAGGGCAAAGAGAAAGCCATCCTCAAAAGAATTTACGAGGAAGATCAGGCCCACGCCGCCCGTCTGAAAGGGATCCACTATTTCACCTTCGACTTGCCGCTGGCCATCAGAGCCATCCCCCCAGCCCCGGAAACGCCGGTCATCGCTCTGCGCAAAGCATACGCCCGGAAGCTGCGTGTGCTGCGGCAATACGAAAGCCGCTTTGACGATCCGGAATACGGCGCCGTTTACCAAACCCTTGCCCGGCAGGAGCAAGCCCATTGCTGCCTGATTCTGGAGCTGGTAGGAAATCTGAAAAAATAATATTCCCGCTGCCGCAGGTGTTCATACAGAAAACTTGACAATATTTGTTAGGATTCGGTATAATATCCGTAAAAATACCACATCCGGAGGAAAGACAGATGAAAAAGAGAACACTTCGGCAGCGTATCAGCTATTGGTTCGACTATATGCTGTCCAAGGGCCCCATCGCAATGTCCGTCCTGCTGCTAACCATTACCATTACAGCCATTTGCGTGATTGGCCTTGTGGCGTATTTGATTTCAGATGACGGCGGTTTCCTTTACCAGCTTTGGTGGAGCTTGATGTATATGCTGGACCCCGGCAATCTGTCCGATGCCCCCGCAGGCAGCACCCTCTATCTGCTGCTGATGCTTGTGGCGACGCTCTGCGGTTTGTTGATGACCAGTATTTTGATCGGTGTCATTACCGCCGGTGTTGACTCCAAGCTGGGTCAGCTTCGCAAGGGTAACTCCATTGTGCAGGAGAGCAATCATACCGCTATCATCGGCTTTGACAACAATGTATACGCAATTGTGCGGGAGTTGATTGAAGCCAATTCCAACCATAAAAATGCTTGCATTGTGATCCTTGGCGAACAGCCCAAGGAGGAGATAGAAGATGCCATCACATCCCATATTTCCAACACCGGAACTACCCGCATCATTTGCCGCAGCGGCAATCTGCACGAAAGCTACGCGCTGGAGCGCTGCTCTGTAGAAACCAGCAAATCCGTAATTATCAATGTTCACGACGATGCGGAAACCGTAAAGGTCCTTCTGGCGCTTTCCACCTACCTGAAAGGCAAGGAGCTGACCAATCCCGACTTGCGGTTTATCGCCTGCCTGGAAGATGAGCAATATAAGACCGCTGCTTTGATTGCCGGCGAAGGTCGGGCGGAAATCATTTTTGCAAAGGACGCCATCGCCCGCATCATTGCCAACACCTGCCGGCAGCACGGCTTGTCCCAGGTGCTGACAGAGCTGTTCAATTTCAGCGGACACGAAATGTATTTTGAGAGCATCCCCGCTTTAGCAGGAAAACCCTTTAAGGAGGCAACCCTCAGCTTCTCCAATGCCATTGCTGCAGGCATATATTCCAATGGGCAGGTACAATTGAATCCGCCTATGGATACTGTCATTGGCAAAGATGATCTGCTGGTACTGCTGGAATTGGACGACGGCGCATATAAGCTTCACGAGGCAAAAGCCGCCGACGAGGCAAAAATCTGCATCGGTGAAAGTATTTCTGCCCAGGCCAGCGACCATCTGATCGTTTTGGGCAGCAACAACAAGCTGCCTATCATATTATCGGAGTACAACAAATATGTGCAATCGGGCACCTGCGTGGTAATTGTCGACGACGACCTGGACGAAACTAAGCTGGGCACCTACGAGAATTTGGATATTCGGATCTGCACAAAGCCGGTTACAAGAAATCTGCTGTTTGAGTTCTTAGGCGAAAATGCCAACAATATTCTGCTGCTGAACGATGACAGCCAGGAGCCGGAGGCATCCGATTCTCAGACGCTGCTGCGGCTGATCCTTCTGCGTGATATCGCAGACAAGACCGATCGCCGCTTTGCGATCACCACAGAAATGCGCAGCGCCGACAATCAGCGGCTGGCATCTCAAGCCAGAGTGGATGACTTTGTTATCGGCTCCAATTTTGCAAGTCTGCTGATGGCGCAGATTTCAGAAAACCCCAAAATTGCTCCGCTGATTACAGAGCTTTTGGACGAAAGCGGTTCTGAGCTGTATATGAAGCCGGCGGCACAGTATGTGACCATTGGTGAGCCGGTAGATTCCTATACGCTGACAGAAAGCGCTGCCCGCAAGGGCGAGGTCTATGTCGGTTACAGACATATCGGAAAGGCGAAAGCCGATGTGGTTGTAAACCCCAACAAGGAAGACCTGATCGTCTTTGGCGAAAAAGATCAGATCGTGGTCATTTCCGAAAACTAAGATAAATATCCAAGGGCGTCACCAAATCGGTGACGCCCTTGCCGTTTGCATTCAAAATCCAACCGATAAACCAAAATTTAAGATTTTTGCGTGCCGGGATGCTATACTGGCTCCAAAAGCAATGATCGGAGGATGAATCTATGGATGCCATTCGCACGGTGAACCTAACAAAACAATACGGCGACTTAGCGGCGGTGGATCGTCTAAACCTGCAAGTCAAGCAGGGCGAGCTATTTTCTCTTTTGGGTGTCAACGGCGCAGGAAAAACCACCGTCATCAAAATGCTGTGCGGTCTAACCCAGCCTACCGACGGCGACGCCTTTTTATTGGGCAACAGCATTCGCAGGGATACCGCCGATGCAAAGTCCGTCATTGCCGTTTCACCCCAGGAAACGGCGGTAGCGCCGGGTCTAAGCGTTCTTGAAAATCTGGAGCTGATGGGCGGCGTTCACGGCCTTAGCAAAGAAAAGCAGGCCGCCAAAATTTTGGAATTGTCAGCACTTTTCGCTCTTGGTGCCGTGCAGAAGAAAAAGGCCGGAAAACTATCCGGCGGATGGCAGCGGCGCTTAAGCATTGCAATGGCATTGATCAGCGAACCGAAGATTCTTTTCCTCGACGAGCCCACTTTGGGGCTGGATGTACTGGCAAGGCACGATCTTTGGGATTTGATCCGCAATCTTAAGGGCAAGACCACCATCATCCTAACTACCCACTATATGGAGGAGGCCGAAGCCCTTTCCGACCGCATCGGCATTATGAAGGACGGCAAGCTGCTTCTATGCGGCACCCCTGACCAAATCAAAGAAAGCGCAGGCACAAACGACTTTGAGCGAGCCTTTATTCGTATTGTAAAGGAGGATTCGCAATGCTGACTTTTGCAAGCAGAAACACAAAAGAAATTCTGCGGGATCCCATCAATTTGGGCTTTGGCCTGGGATTTCCTTTGGTGCTGATCCTGCTGCTCACCGCCATCCAGTCAAGCGTCCCCGTCCCACTTTTTGAGCTGTCCCATTTAACGCCGGGCATCACCGTTTTCGCGCTTTCTTTTCTCACACTTTTTTCCGCCTCAATCATCTCCAAAGACCGCAGTAGTTCCCTTTTACAGCGGCTGTATACTACGCCCTTGCGGCCAGCAGATTTCATCCTTGGTTACACCCTGCCGCTGATTCCTATAGCCATCGCCCAATGCGCCGTCTGCTATGCAGCAGCCCTGCTGCTTGGAATGCCAGCCAGTATCAATATGGTGTGCGCGGTACTGTCCATCGTGCCGGTTTCCGCTGTGTATATCGCACTGGGTCTACTTTGCGGCAGCGTACTGAACGACAAGCAGGTAGGCGGCATTTGCGGTGCGCTGCTTACAAATCTTTCCGCCTGGCTTTCCGGCATTTGGTTTGATTTGGACCTGATCGGCGGCATATTCAAAAAGGTTGCCTACACCCTTCCCTTCGTCCACGCCGTGGAAATGCAGCGGGCCATCATCGCCGGTAATTTTTCGGCGATTTTCCCCCACCTTTGGTGGGTGCTGGGTTATGCCGCTGCCCTTCTTGCCGCCTCGATACTTCTGTTCCTGCGGCAGACGAAAAAGCAATAAAAAGAACAAGTCGGAGGCCAAGCGGTCTTAGGAAGACAAACTGGT
>JAZSCE010000090.1:0-5230 GCA_045602725.1 Faecousia sp.
TGTCCCCTATAGAGCCGTCGGTCATCTCCTGCAGCTCCTCCCGGACGGTCAGCTTCACAAACAGGCTCTTGGGGTCTTGCGGCAGCATGGCCAGGCAGCCTTTGAACAGCTTGGCGGTCTTGTATTTTTCCAGGAGCGTACCGAAGATCTTGATCTTGCCCCGGTAGGGCCTGCAGATGCCGCAGATGGATTTGAGGGCAGTGGATTTGCCTGCGCCGTTGCCGCCTACGATGGCAAACAGTGTCCCCGCCTCCACCTGCAGATCCAGTCCCCGCAAAATATCGGGGCTGTCCTTTTCATAACGGAACCAAAGGTCATCACATTCCAAAGTCACATCCGACCGATATGCCGGGGAATCTTCTTCAGCCAATGGCAGAAATGCTTGTTCCTCTACTCTCCGAGAAAGAAAACTACTGCCGTCACGGACGGTCATAGGGCAATTAAGTTTCGTTTCCACCGCTGCCCAAACACGCATAGCGGTGGGCATGGCAAGGAACATTCCGCTGCCTTTATCCTTTAGCTGCAAGCCTACATTTTCCGGTTTATCATCACAAAGGATTGCACCTTCGTTCATCACAATAACCCGTGTGGCAAAAGGAATTGCCTCTTCTAAGCGATGCTCCGTGAGAATGATCGTTGTACCAAGTTCCCGGTTGATCTTGCCCAGCAGTGCGAGGAAGTCAGCAGCGGCAATGGGATCAAGCTGTGCGGTGGGCTCGTCCAGTACCAACACACCCGGCTGCATGGCCATCACGGATGCAAGGCTCAGAAGCTGCTTCTGACCACCGGACAGCTCGATAACATTCTTATAAAACCAGTTCTCGATACCGAAAAAAGCGGCGATCTCAGCCACACGGCGGCGAATGGTGGGGGTGTCATATCCCAAACTCTCCAAGCCGAAAGCCAACTCATGCCACACTTTATCTGTTACCACCTGGTTTTCTGGGGATTGGAGAACATAACCGATTTGCTGTGCCTGCTCTCTCTGGCTCATTTCCGATAAGAGTTTCCCTTGATAGCGGATCTCACCGGAGAACAGACCGTGGGGCGTTAAGCAGGATTTTAAGTGCCTGAGCAGTGTGGATTTACCGCAGCCGGATGGGCCGCAGAGAATCACAAACTCGCCTTGCTGAATGGTAAAGGAAATATTGCGAAGAGCCTTCTTCTCGCCCTCCGGGTATGTAAAATCTACATTTTTGAATGAATAGCTTTCCATTTTCTCTCCTCTAATGCATTCAGCACCACGGGCATGATGCACAAACCAAAATAAACGAATTCAAAGGCCATAGTCACCGTATTGATACCCACATAGCGAAGCCGTGGGAAATACAGAAAACCGAAGGCATCGATCATATTTCCTGTTAGTAAACAGAAACCGCAAAAACCCAAATACAGCATTGCCATCTTATCCCGGTCATCAAAGCGGTAGATGGAAAAAGCGGTACGGCCTTTTAGCCCGTAACCCCGGCTTTTCATACTGTCGGCAGTTTCAATGGCATTTTCCAACGACCAAGTCACCATAATGGACAGAACCGTAATAGCAATCTTTGTCCGGTGCCAAAGGCTGCCTTCCGAAATATCTCTGCCGATGCTTTTCTGCGCATCTACTACCGCATTCATTTGTGCCTTGAACTTTGGGATGAACCGCAGGGTCATACTCAGCACCAAAGACATCGCCGGGATGATGCGGCCGAACAGGTAGATGAACTTGTCGGAGGTGATGACCCGGCTGAAATTCGTAAACCATAGCATCACAGTGGCGATCATCACACCGGAAGACAGTCCGTAGAGAATGCTTTCCAAAGTCAAGGGGTTGCCCGTTGGGAAGTACAACAAATTCGTCATACCTTCGTGGCTGAAGGCTGGGTTCATAAATGCTGTCAGCAGCATAATGGGCAGACACCAGCGCAGCGTAAACAGCACAGCCTTTTTGCCTTCCGTTTGCACTGCATAAATATTCGCGCAAACAAGAGCAATACCCTGTGCCAACGGATGGGTCAGCACCATAGAAAAACCAATCACCAAGGTAAAGTACAGGAAATTCACCAAGGGGTGATATTTTTGAAATCTGTCAATCATCATACTTACCACGATCCGGTGCGGCCTACATCGTTTCCAAGGTCGCAGGTATACCTCCACTCTACCACATCGCCGTCTTTCAGTTGATAGCGGGAACAGCCGTAGTTTGGATACCAGCCGTTAACCCGGTACATCCAACCGGACAGCTCACCGCAGTCAAACTCATACAGATTGTGGATTCCCTCGATGTAGGCACTGTTATAGATAGGTGTCCAGGAGGATTCCATATGGATACCCTTTTCCTTGCACACCCGCTGAAGAACATCAAATACGGATTCTCCCTCGTAGAAGGTCACGGTGGTCTTTTTCAAAATTACACCGCCGGAAGGAACCATTTCCAGCTTGTCAGGTTCCAGCATGCTTAGGTTATTGAGAATAGTGGAGCACTCAATAGAGAAGGTGCAGGTGTAGGTTTTACCCTTGTTGACATCCTGATTTTCCGGCTCTACCGGCTGAGGCTTGCCTTCCGGGACGGGATCGGTATTGTACTTGTCTTTGCCTCCATTTTGCTCCGGCTTAGAAAGGTAGTCATCTTGTCCGCCTGTGGGGGTGGAAGGTGTTTGATCGGGTGCGGTTGTTTCGGTTGACGGAGTTTGATTTTCGTCCTCAGGATTCGCATCGGGACGAATGATGAAATTATTTGCAGAGCCGTCTAATGTAATATTCAAAATGGTGGTTTTACTGCCTGTAACGGATACAGAGGCAATTGCTTTATCGTTTGCATAGGCAGTAGCACTTTGGGCATCCCATTTCTCGTTTAGATAAATGGAAAGAAGTGCAGAAAAGCCAAAGGCATCTGCTTGGGTAAGTACAACGTTGATGTTTCCATCATCGGCCTTGCTGATCTGCACGTCGAGATTGATTTCTTTCGGCTCAGCAATGTCGCTGCCAAAGATGGTCCATTCGTATTTGTAATCTCCGGATTTTCCGGTAAAGACACCGATGGCATTCTCACTCTTGACCTGTTTGATAATACTTTCTTTAATAGTTCCGTCTTCGCCAATTCCAATAGGATCTTTCAGATTGACGCTTTCCCAGTTGCCCTCACAGGCGCATAGAGAAAGCATTATAATAAAAGCCAATAATAGACTCAGTATTTTCTTCATCATTATTCTCCAATCACCAGTCTGCCGTTTTTGACCTTCAAGGTGTCCGTAGTCATAGCAAGACTTTGGGTTTCGTCGGATGCGGCAAATACTGCATCCTCTACTATCAAATCAAGGACATCTCCCGGTCTTGCGCTTCCCCGGAGACGGAATTTCAGCCGCAGTACTACATTGTAATCGTCAGCCAAAAGCTCTTTGGTAAATGCGTTTTTACCACCGGTCATATCCAAATACATAATGTTGATTGAACCGGTATCGTTACTGTTTTGCACGTTGCAGCTCCAATCAGGAAGCTTTTGCCCGGAGCTGTTTTCGTCACTCAAAATAAAAATGTTGCCTTCCTCCACACCCAGAAATTCCAGTCTGGAAGAATCAAAAGCAATACTCATACTCATTGCGGGGTAACGGGCATCTCCCAGTTGGGAAATGGTTACATCCAATGTGAATTCCTCTGTCTGGGATACAGAAAGCTTTTGGGGCGTTTCCACAATCAAAGTAGGCTCGCCGGGAATTGGGAGTTCACTCCTTTTGTTACACTGTGTCAAAAGTACGATAACTGCTGCTATCAGGACACAGATACCCACGATCCAAGGCCATCTCTTTTTAAGACACTTTTTCATAGAAACACTCCTTAAAGTGGGCGGGGATAAACCCCGCCCATCAGTTTTTTAGGGATTGGTGGTCAATGTAGCAGCTTTGGTAACAACAAGGTATTCGCTCTTGTTCACGAAGGCTTCTACAAAACCCAGAGCATCAAAGGTATTGATGCGGCTATCACCATTGACGTTCATTGTAAGGATCTGATCGTCGGTAGGTGCATCACCCTTGCGCAACCAGGCATCCACAGCGCTCAGAGCGTCCTGTGCGTTGATCACACCGTCACCGTTGGTATCACCAAAGGTGATTTGGGCAGCAGCATCTTCTGCCAAGGTGAAGTTCGCTTTGGTTGCAAACTGCGCCATATCGATGGACGCATCCACCAATGCTACATAGGTGGCAACACCGGTTTTTGCAGAGATCTCTTCGCTGTACTTAAAGGTGTACTGATTGGTGCCATCGCTGTAGGTCAGCTTGGTTGCATTTGCAATGCCAACCACAGACACGGCAACAGCTTTCTTGGTGGACGGAATCAGGTCAATATCATCACCGGTGTACAGGCAAATGGCACTATAAGAAATACCCTTTACAACTTCAATATTACCTGCGGCGGCAGCGGTATTTACGACTACCATAGCGCTTTCGTCATTAGAATCGGAGGTAAGCTTGACAGACATACCACCGATACTGATCGCTTTCTGTTCGCCCACAGCGGCAGCATCAACTTGGAAGGTAATGGTGAAGAACTGTGCGGGGAATGCGTTGCCTTCTGCGTTACCAACAACAGTAATGTTGCTATGATTGTTGGCATCAAAGTACACAACGCGCAGCTTGCCGTCTTCATCCAAATGATAACTGACTTCGCCACCGGTGAGACGGCTGCCAGCGGTAACACCGGTAACGCTCAGTCCTTCCGGAACATTCACAATAAAGTCAATCAGCTTATAGCCTGCGGTATTGTCCCACTGATCCAGCGTGATGACTGCATTAAAGGTTTTGCCTACATCGTCGGTGATCTGTGCAGGCAGACCCAAAGTAGCGGTAGGTTTGCCGGCAACAACGGTTTCTTCTTCGAAGTTTACATCAGAATAGTCAAACAGAGCCTTTTCATTGTTCACAAAACGGTCATAGGCAACCAGTGCATAGCAGGACTGGTCGGTGGCCATAGCGTTGCTACCTGCGCCTACGATGTGCTGGAATGTAGCGGAATCTTCCAGATAGTGAGTCAGCAGAGCGTCTACAACAGAATTACCGTTCTTGATGAAACGGCTGTCGGTATCGGGATTGATGCCCCACATGGTGGTAGAAACGATGACCCAGGCGCAGCTTTCGGAGCATTCACTGCCGCCGGAAGCAAAGGCGCCGTTATCGTGCTGCATAGCGGACAGGCAAGCAAAGGCTTCCTCCGCAGCGGCAGCAACCTCCGGTTGATCCCGGTAGGGATACAG
>JAZSCE010000091.1:0-24032 GCA_045602725.1 Faecousia sp.
AAAGGCGTGGATTCCCCCGATATTGCGCCAAAAAACCTTGAAATCCACAAAGGATTTCTGCGATCTTTTGTCTTATCTCAAGAAAATCCCCATCCTTTTCAGGTGCAAAGCAGTTTTGATGTGGTAACTTTTTTGATTAACAAATAACAAATTTCCCGGAATGCTGACGCATTTCGGGAAATTTTTGTGCAGTTAAGCGGAAAAGGGACCGTTCAAAACCATTTTCTCACTATGGCGCGCTGCCCTTTCGAGGTGGCTTTTCAGCAAATTTTACTTGCAAAATCGGGTATTCTATTGTATTATATAAACATACAAAAGTACACAGGAGGTAAACACTATGGGCTATTGGAATGGAAAAACCGCAATCATCACCGGCGCAGGCTTTGCCGCGCTCTCTGACGGCAAATGTGGCTCTATCGGCTACGGTATTGCCACTGCCTTCGCAAAAGAAGGCGCAAATCTGGTCATCACCGGCAGAAATGTGGCCAAGCTGGAAAAGGCCAAGGAAGAACTGGAAAAGCTTTACGGAATCAAGGTTTTGATCCTGGCTGCTGACATTGCCGCAGGCCTTGACAACGAAGCCACCGCAAAGAAGGTCGCTGACGCGGCTTTTGCCGAATTCGGCCGCATTGACGTGCTGATCAACAATGCGCAGGCTTCTGCCTCCGGCGTTACCATTCAGGATCACACCACAGAGCAGTTCGATCTGGCGATGTACTCCGGTCTTTACGCCACCTTCTACTATATGAAGGCCTGCTATCCCTACCTGAAGCAGACACAGGGCAGTATCATCAACTTCGCCTCCGGCGCTGGCTTGTTTGGCAACTATGGCCAATGCGCCTACGCCGCCGCCAAGGAGGGCATCCGGGGTCTGTCCCGTGTGGCCGCAACCGAGTGGGCAAAGGACGGCATCAACACCAACATTATCTGCCCCCTGGCCTGGACAGCACAGCTGGAGAAATTTGAGCAGGCATATCCCGAGGCATTTAAGGCCAACGTAAAAATGCCTCCTGCAGGCCATTTTGGTGACGCGGAAACCGAGATCGGCCGGGTCTGCGTCCAGATCGCACACCCCGATTTCAAGTATATGAACGGCGAGACCATCACCCTGGAGGGTGGTATGGGCCTGCGTCCGTAAGCAAAATAAGTGAAGGCACACTTTCTAAGAAAGTGTGCCTTTTTTTATTTTCTTTTTCTTCTCTTGAATATCTCCTGCCAGGCGGCAGACAGCAGGCAGCCCCAAAGGAAAATGCTGACCACCCAAACCTGGCCGCAGACCATAGGGGAGGACACAATGATCAGCAGCCGGTAGACGAATCTTCCTGCCGCTGCCGTAAAGCCAACGGAAAGGAAATTCAGCGCCAGCAGCACCAATGTCAGGCCCAGCCAAATCAGGCAAATGATGCGCATCCGCTTCAATTCGGGAATATCGCCGTCTTTTACCGCTTTGTAAACCAACACAGCAGGCGGTACGAAGAAAAGCAGGGCAAGCACGAACAACGCCGCCCAGGTCACGCCCTTGGGATTGGGAATGAAGCCCAAGCCTGCGCACAGCGCAAACAGCACTGCCCAGGAAATATACAAATTCCGTTTGGTCATAGTAACCCTCCTTTTCCCTTTTATTATAATCCCGGCGGCGTGGAATGCAACCATTTTCTGCCGACACTTGATAATTTCTGCCACCGTGGTATAATACTTTTGTCGATTTTTGTCGAAAGGGGAGATACTTTTGGCGCAGGATATGGCGCTGCGGCAGGCAAAACGCCGCCAGCAAATGCTGCATGAGCCGGTGGAAAAAACCATTTTGAAGATGGCCTTTCCCACCATCATCGCTTTTTTGATTAACTCCATCTATTCGCTGGCGGACACGTATTTCGTCAGTTCTTTGGGCACCAATGCCACCGCTGCCGTCAGCGTCAACGCATCCTTAGACCAGTTGATTTTGATGTGCGGCTCTATGCTGGCTGTAGGCGCAAACAGCTATATCGCCCGGCTTTTGGGCGGCGGCAACGACAAAAAGGCCTCCCAGGTACTGTCTACCGCATTTTTCCTGGCTGCCGGTATGGGCACGCTGCTGCTTATTTTTGGTATGACCTTTATGCACCCGATGGTGCGGCTGCTGGGCGCAACCCCCACCTGCGAGCAATACAGCGTGGACTATGCCACCTATGTGCTGCTGGCTGCGCCCTTTATGGCCACCAGCTTCGTGATGAATCAATGCCTGCGCTCCGAAGGCAGCGCCACGCTGTCTATGATCGGTATGGGCGTTGGCGGCATTTTGAATTGCTTTTTGGATCCGCTGTTTATCTTCACCTTTGATATGGGCGTGGCCGGTGCATCGCTGGCAACCGCCATTTCCAAAGTTGTCAGCTTCCTGATTTTGATTTTCCCCTATGTGACCAGGCGCAGCCTGCTGACCCTGTCCATCCGGAATTTCCATTTCTGCAAGGACATCATAGGGCAGATCGTCAGCGTTGGCGCATCGTCCATGTTCCGCTCCGGCCTGGCGGTGGTCTCCGGCATCCTGCTCAACGATCTGGCAGGCAATATTTCCGACTCCGTCCTGGCAGGTGTGGGCGTATGCACCAAGGTGATGATGTTCCCCTTCGGTATTATTTTGGGCTTCGGCAATGGCTTCCAGCCTGTGGCCGGCTTTAATTGGGGTGCAAAGCAGTATGACCGGGTTATGCGCAGCTATCGCTTCGCTGGAATGGTGGCACTGCTGGGCTCTGCGGTGATGGCGGTACTGCTGGCAGTATTTGCCGATCCCATTATCGTGCTGTTTGCCGGCAGTGATCCTCAAATGCGGGAAATTGGCAAGCTGTGCATCATTTCCCAGGGCATTACGCTGCCGATCCACGCCTGGGTCGCGGTGGTGAATATGCTGTGTGCCGGTCTTGGCAACGCCACAGGCGCGTTTTTGCTGGCAACCGCCCGGCAGGGACTTTGCTTCGTACCCATTTTATTCCCGATGGCAAGCATTTGGAACGAATACGGTATCGGTACGGTGCAGGCGGCAGCGGATGTGCTGAGCTTAGTCTTGGGCATCCCCATTGCCATCTATATGGTGCGCAAAATCAAAAAAGCAAAGCAAGCTCTACAGTAAGAAAAGCCCCCTCTGACGAGGGGGCTTTCTGCTTGCATTTATTAACCGGTTACGCCTGCCAAAATCTGTGCCAGGTCGGAATCCGCATCCAGGATGATGGTCTTATTGTCGCCGGTCAGGCTCTTTTCCAGGGCATCCAGCGCCAAAATGAACTCGTAAAAATCCTTCTTGTCCGCGCTGTCATAGGCTTCTGCCAGCTTCTGCATATACTCGGCTTCGCCTTCGGCCACCAGCTTGGCAGCATCGGCCTGGGCATTGGAGATGGTGATATTGACGGTCTTATCCACCTCGTTGCGGATGACGGAGGCTTCGTAATTGCCATCGGCGGTGTACTTTTCCGCCATCTGGTTCCGCTCGGAGATCATACGGCGATAAACAGCGTTCAGGTTGCTGTCAGGCAGGTCAAACTGCTTGATCTTCACATCCTCAACGAAGATGCCGTACTTGATGGTCTCCACATTGACGGTGGCAGCGATGCCGTCATAAATCTCATTGCGCTCGGAGCCGTCATTCATATTGATGATATCGGCCTGGGCCAGCGTACCCATCGCCGTCTTAAGGGCGTTGTAGGTAATGGCGTTCAGGCGGGATTCGGCTTCCAAAGTGGTGCCTACAGATTGATAGAACTTTTGCGCATCGGAGATGTTCCACAGAATATAGCAATCCACGGTCATATTCTGCTTATCGGAGGTCAAAACCTCGGAAGGGGGAATATCATACAGCATGGAAGCCTTGGGGAAATATTTGACGGAATCGATGAAGGGAATCTTAAAGTGCAGACCCGGCTTAGCTTCCGTATGCACGATTTCAGAGAAACGGAAGGTACAGGCGTACTCATTTTCCTTGACGGTATACACAGAAGTTGCCACCAAAATGATCAGCAGCAGCGCAATCGCGCCGATAATAATGCCTTTTTTCATAGCTTAGTTACCTCCTACCAAACTCTCCAGCGGAAGCAGCATATCCACAGCCTGGCCGTCGCCGGTGTTGATATAGATCTTCACGCCGGGCAGGATCTTGGCGATGGCCTCGTAGTACATACGGGCCCGGGTGATATCGGGATCATTGATATATTCTTCGTACATTGCCTCGAACATAGCCACAGCTTCCAGCGCCTCGTTGATACGCTTCTGCTTCAGGTACTCGGCGTTTTGGCGCAGCTTGTCAGCCTGGGCTTCTGCCGCGGGCACCTGGGCATTTTCATAGGCCTTTGCTTCGTTGACCACAGCTTCTGCGGTCTGCTTTGCGGTTTCCACAGCCTTGAAGGCTTCGATTACGTCTCTCGTGGGAGGCTCGGCGTCCTGGATGCGGACATCCACCAGCGTCAGGCCGATGTCATATTCCGCAAGGATCTCGGTGACCAGCTCCTTGACCTGCATCTGGATGTTTTCCTTGCCGTCGGTCAGCACGCTGTCGACGGTGGAGGAGCCCACCACATTTCGCACCTGGCTTTGGATCAGGTTGCGCAAAATCAGCTCCGGGGAAGTGGATGAGAACAGATACTGCACCGGGTCGGAAATTTTGTATTCCACATAGAAATCCACATTGACGATGTTGTAATCGCCGGTGATCATGGTGCTTTCGCTGGTGTTGGTAACGGCAGAGCCGTCTTTGCCGGTGGTGTAGCCCAGCTCAATCTTTTGATAGACATTTACATCTACCTTATGGGCCTGCTGGATGCCGAAGGGCCACTTGAAATGCAGGCCGGCATCGGTCACATCGGTAACCTTGCCAAAGGTGGTAACCCCCGCCTGCTGCTTGTCATCAACGGTGTAGAAGCAGGTGAGGATGCCGATGATCAGCACCAGCGCAATTGCGCCGATAATTCCCCATTTTTTAACTTTTTGCCAATCTACAGGCTTCTTTCCGGGGGTATAGCTGTAAAATCCGGAACTATTTACTTGCATTTTACATTACTCCTTTTCTTCGTTTTCTTTCAGGTTCAGAAGCCATTTCTGAGCCTTTTGCTTTAGCTGGGCGGCTGCCCAGGCGGTTAACATAATTCTTAAAACTTTTTTTACACGAGCCTTTGCGCCGGGGATAGGCTCTTTGTAATCCGCTAAAACCTCATCCAAAAATTGATCCGATTCAAAAGGTGTGTGGGTTCGGGCGTGGCACTCAGCCAACCGCAGGAACAGGAAATATAGCTGGGAATCGTCGATCAGGTCATCGCTTTCGTCGTCCAGGTGTCCGTTGATATACTGCAGCAGGCCGCAGATATCCTCCATAACCAGTACATCCTTCAGCATATTGATATTGATGATCCGGCAAAGCTGCCGCAGGGTATAGCGCTTATTGTCCGGCGCCGGCAGAAACCCACGCTTGACCCAATTCTGCACGGTATAAGGCTCCAGCCCCGTCACCGCTGTGATCTGACCCAGCATCATTCCGCCGCCGAGAAACATCCCTTGGATCCGCTCCTCAATATGGGAATCCTGGCTCAATTCTACCGGAATTACTGTTCCGGGTATATTCCACTGCATCGCAATCCCTCCTCCTTGTGGTGCTTTGATTGTATCATACGGTTATATGATTGTCAATGACAATTTTATAATTTAACAGAAAATTCATTTTCCTCTTTACTGTAGCCGAAAAAAGGTGTATAATGAAAGCAATTATTATGGGATAGGAGGGCAAAGCCGATGAACTGCATCAAATGTGGCGTTGAAGTGCCGGAAAACCAGGTTTTCTGCGATGCGTGCCTGGCAGAAATGGAAAAATACCCGGTGAAACCCGACATCACCATAACACTGCCCCCCAGGAAAGAAACGCCGGTCAGCAAGAAAAAGTCCCGCAAGCGCACATCTCCCCCGGAAGAACAGCTGCGCCGGGTAAAGGCCAAGCTTCGTTTAGCCCATATCACGCTGGCTGTGGTGTTCATCTGCTTTCTGCTGGTGGCAGCGCTGCTGCTGCAGTATTTGCAGGTAAAGCCGTAAATGTTTCACGTGAAACATCGAATCAGAGAGGTACACAATGGGTAAAATTATTGCCGTGGTCAACCAAAAGGGCGGTGTGGGAAAAACCACCACTGCCGTTAATCTGACAGCCGCACTCCAGGAGCTGGGGCTGCGTACGCTGCTGTGCGATTTTGACCCTCAGGCTAATGCAACCTCCGGCCTGGGTATTGATAAGCGGAAGATCAAGCGGGATATTTACGATGTCATCATCGATGAGGTTCCCACGCAGGAGGCAATTGTCAGCACCAAATTTGGCGATGTGCTGCCGTCCTCTGCGGATTTGGCCGGTGCTGCCATTGAGCTGATCGGCATTGAAAACTGCAATTATCGGCTTCGGGATGCCCTGAATGCCGTGAAAGATCAGTATGATATTATTCTTATTGACTGCCCGCCATCCCTGGAGCTGCTGACTTTGAACGGTTTGGCGGCTGCTGAGGGCATTTTGGTGCCGGTGCAGTGCGAATACTATGCGCTGGAGGGCCTTTCCGACCTGATGTCCACGCTGCGTATGGTAAAACGGCGGATCAATCCCGGCCTGGAGATCTTCGGCGTAGCACTGACAATGTTCGACGGCCGCACCAATTTCTCCACCCAGGTAGCCCAGGAGGTGCGCAAGCATTTCCCCGGCAAGGTATTTACCGCCGTTATCCCCAGAAATATCCGCCTTGCGGAAGCTCCCAGCCACGGCTTACCCGTAACCGCCTATGACCGCTCCAGCAAGGGCGCATTGGCGTATAAGGCGATGGCAGCGGAGATCAAGGCAAAGTTGTAAGGAGTGTGATCAAATGGCATCACAAAAGGGTCTTGGAAAAGGTCTTGGAGCGCTGCTGGGCGATTTTTCCGTGGAATCCCACGAAAATACCCCCTACAAGCTGCTGCCGATCTACAAAATAGAGCCGAATCCCGGTCAGCCCCGGCAGGATTTTGACGAGCTGGAGCTGGAGGCGCTGGCAGAATCCATCGCACAGCACGGCATCATTCAGCCGCTGACGGTGCGCGAGCTGGACTCCGGGTATTATCAGATCATCGCCGGTGAGCGGCGGTGGCGTGCCGCAAGAATTGCGAATTTACAGGAGATTCCCGTCGTTATTATCGAAGCGGACGATAAAAAGGTGACCGAACTGGCGCTGATTGAAAATCTGCAACGGCAGGATCTGAATCCCGTGGAAGAAGCCCTGGGTTATCAATCGCTGATGGCCGACTACGGCCTGACACAGGAGGAAGCGGCTGCCCGGGTGGGCAAATCCCGTCCCGCGGTAGCAAACGCCCTGCGGCTGCTGAATTTAAGTGATGCGGTGCTGCAGAAGGTTCGCTCCGGCCAGCTGAGCGCCGGTCACGCAAGAGCGCTGCTTTCCCTGAAATCGGAGAAAGAGCAGCTGAATATGGCGCAGAAGATCATCGCCCTGGGACTTTCCGTGCGGCAGGCAGAGCTGCTGTGCAAGGAGCGCCCCACAAAGCCCACGAAGGAGCTTCCGCCTACGCTGAAGGTGGACTATATTGGCGAATGCGAAAAGAGCCTGAGCAAGCATCTTGGCCGTGGTGTGAAGATCATCAACGGTAAGCGCAAGGGCCGTTTTGAGCTGGAGTTTTACGGTCAGGACGATCTGCAAAATCTGCTGGACGCCCTGATGCAGATCAAAAAATAAACCTTGTTTCACGTGAAACACCGCTGAAAGGAGTTTTATTATGCCGAAAAAGCTGTATCGTTCCAAGAAGGATCAGAAGATCGCCGGTGTTTGCGCCGGCCTGGCAGAGTATGCTAATATGGATCCCACCATCATCCGTTTAATTTGGGCTTTGGTGGCACTTTCCGGTGCCGGTGTGCTGGCTTACATCGTTTGCGCCCTGATCATCCCGGAAAAGCCGGATGATAGCAATGTAATTGAAGCTGAATAATCAACTAAGGAGTTTTTATTATGCTGGATATTCGTAGAATTAAGGAAAATCCCGATGCGGTAAAGGCCGGTCTTCGGGCAAAGGAAGTGGATTGCGATGCTACCATTGATCGCATTCTGGAGCTGGATGTGCAGATCCGTGGCCTGAAGACCTCCACTGAGAGCAAAACCGCCGAAAAAAATAAGCTGGCCAAGGAAAACGGCAAGCTGTTTGGCCAGAAGAAGGCCGCTGAAAGACAGGGCTTGGATACTTCCGAACTGGATGCCCAAATCGAGGCCAACAAGCAGCGCAGCATCGCTTTGGACGCTGCCATTGCGGACGAAGCCGCTCTCCTGAGAGAGCTGAGCGCAGAATATCGGGTTGCTATGCTGAGCCTGCCCAATCTGCCCGATGCCGATCTGCTGCCCGGTGGCAAGGAAAACACCGAGCCCCTGCGTTATGTAGGCAAAAAGCCGGAATTTGACTTTGAACCCAAGCATCACGTGGATCTTTGCACCAGCCTTGGTCTGATCGACTATGAGCGTGGCGTCAAGCTGGCCGGCTCCGGCAACTGGATGTACACCGGTATGGGCGCACGGCTGGAATGGGCGCTGCTGAACTACTTTATTGATATGCACACCGCTGACGGCTACGAATTTATCCTGCCGCCCCACATGCTGGAGTACCAGTGCGGCGAGACCGCCGGCCAGTTCCCCAAGTTTGCCGATGAGGTCTACAAGATCTCCAACCCCACCGATGACCGTATGCATTATATGCTGCCCACCGCTGAAGCAGCTTTGGCCAGCGTTTACCGGGATGAGATCCTGAACGAAGCGGATCTTCCCAAGAAATACTTTGCTTCCACCCCCTGCTTCCGCCGTGAGGCCGGCTCCCACCGGGCTGACGAGCGTGGAATGGTCCGCGGCCACCAGTTTAATAAGGTGGAGATGTTCCAGTTCACCACCCCCGAAACCTCCGACCAGGCCTTTGACGAACTGGTAACCAAGGCAGAGAAGCTGGTGGAGGGTCTGGGCTTCCACTTCCGTACTGTGAAGCTGGCTGCCGGTGACTGCTCCGCATCTATGGCCAGAACCTATGATATTGAGATCCTGATTCCCTCTATGGACGGCTACAAGGAGGTCTCCTCCGTATCCAACGCCCGGGATTATCAGGCTCGCCGCGGCAATATCCGCTATCGCCGTGCCGACGGCAAGATCGACTTTGTTCACACTCTGAACGGCTCCGGTCTGGCAACCTCCCGTATTTTCCCCGCTTTGGTCGAGCAAAATCAGCGTGCTGACGGCTCCATCGTGGTGCCGGAGTGCCTGCGCAAGTACCTGGGCGGCCTGGAGATTATTGAAAAGTAAGAAAGGAAGAAAGAAAAATGAGCAAGAAAAACGGCAAGTCCCTCTGGAAAGAATTTACCGAGTTTGCCATTAAGGGCAACGCAATGGCGCTGGCTGTCGGTACTATCATCGGCGCCGCATTCTCCACCATCACCAAGAGCCTGACGGATGATGTGATTATGCCTATGGTCAACATCTTCCTGGGCGGCACAGATTTCAGCGATATTAAGATCAAGCTGCCCCGTATGCCCTGGGTCCCCGAGAAGTTTGAGATGATCGTGAACGAGGCCGGTGAGGAAGTTCCCCAGCTGATCGAGAACTATCTGACCATCGGCAATTTCCTGTCCGCTGTTATCAATTTCTTCATTCTGGCACTGGTGGTATTCTTCATTGTGAAGGGCATCAATAAGCTGACCGAGCTGGGCAAGAAGAAGGAAGAGGAAGTGGTCGAAGAGCCCGCACCTCCCGCACCCAGCGCCGAGGAAGTCCTGCTGACCGAGATTCGTGACCTGCTGAAGAAGGACTAATTACATACCTTCGGTACACGATTTTGTGCCCCGCACAAATGTGCGGGGCATTACCTTATCCAAAAGCCTCCCTTGTGTAAAGGGAGGTGGCACGGCGTAAGCCGTGACGGAGGGATTGTCTATGTTTTAGGTTTACAATCCCCCAGTCAGAAATTAAAATTTCTGACAGCCCCCTTTGCTCAAGGGGGCCTTCCTAGTTCGCTATATGATTTATATTATGTAAACTAAGAGGTTTCTTATGCAAGTGAGATTTCTTGCCCGGTGCGCGCTGTTCTCGGCGCTGATGTGCATCTGCGCCTGGATCAGTATTCCCTTTGGAAATATGACCTTCACGCTGCAAAGCTTTGCCCTCATTTTGACGCTGGCGGTGCTGGGCGGCAAGGGCGCAACGGTGTCAGTTTTGGTATATCTGCTGCTTGGCGCAGTGGGGCTTCCGGTGTTCTCTGGCTTCCGGGGTGGCTTTGGCAGCTTGCTTGGTGTCAGTGGTGGATATTTATGGGGATTTCTGATCGGCTGCCTTGTATTTTGGGGAATTACAGAAATTTTCGGTGAAAAATCCAAGATTTACGCCGCAATTGCCGCAATGGTAAGTGTCTACATCTGCGGCACAGTTTGGTTTATGGTGTATGCACCCGGAGGATTGCTCCCGATCCTGGCACAGAGCGTGCTGCCCTATATATTGCCCGATGCCGTAAAATTTTTGCTGGCTTTTTCTCTTTCCGGGAAGCTGCGAAAGCTGCTGCCGGCATAATGCCTCTCCTATGGACATAAGTTGTCCGCAGGAGGGGATTTTTTATGCGCAAACGTGATTTGATTCTTCTGCTCACCGCCCTTGCGGTGGCAGCGGTACTGACAGTTCATCTTTTCCGCAGCGATGTTATGTCAACCGCCAATTGGGGGTTGAGCTTTCGTACCGAAGGTGCTGCGCCCCAAGGTCCGGCATCCGCCCAGCAGCTAAGAAAGTACGATGCGGTGTACCTGGGCAACACCAACGATAAGGTTTTGTATCTGACTTTTGATGCCGGATATGAAAACGGCTGTACGGAGAAAATCCTGGATGCGCTGAAAAAGCACAATGCGCCGGCGGCTTTTTTCCTGGTGGGCAATTACATTCAGCAAAACCCGGATTTGGTGCGGCGAATGGTGAAGGAGGGGCATACGGTAGGCAATCACACTATGCATCACCACGATATGAGCAAAATTTCCGTCCAATCCGCATTTGAGAAGGAGCTGACAGACCTGGAAACGCTGTATCGTGAGGTCACCGGGCAGGAGATGCAAAAATATTACCGTCCGCCCCAGGGAACCTACTCCGAAAGTAATCTGCAAATGGCAAAGGCGCTGGGGTACAAGACGGTATTTTGGAGTTTGGCGTATGTGGATTGGAACAATGACAAGCAGCCGACGGTGGAGTATGCCTATTCCAAACTGCTGCCCCGGACCCACGATGGCGCCGTGGTGCTGCTGCACTCCACCTCGGCCACAAATGCAGAAATTTTGGACGACCTTTTGACCAAATGGGAGCAAATGGGCTACCGCTTTGCGCCCATTTCGGAACTTTTTGAAAATTCATAAATTTTATATCGGCGGGACCAAGGCCCCGCCCTACGGTAACCCTCAAGATTGATTGTAGGGCGAACGGTTACTCCCGCCGAATAATGCGAGCAATAACGATCGCCCCTACATACAAAAAGCCTCCCCTTTGGGGAGGCTCTTTTCATTACTTTAACCTTTTTGGGTGTTTCCGTTCTGACGGGAATTATTTACTCTCTAAAATAATTGATTGCACACCAATTATATGTAACACCTGGTAGCAATAAGATAATTCCAAGAACTATACTCGCACTCACAGAGAATATTGCCCCAAATAATACACCCACAACACACCAAAGGACAGCATATACGCCGCCTAGTACCATTGCCGCAATGCGACACCACCTAAATTTTTTTGAAAGCACAAATATTGCCAATGGGACAAGTAACATCAATCCAAAAGCAATCCAGGACTTTAGATAAAAACCACCCAACACCGCACAAATTGCAATCTGTGCAATAAATGTGTTGATCATTTCTTCTGTCAGCTTTGCTTCCATAATTGCATCACGTAAGGTTCTTTTCATAGATTTCTCCGTTGATGATTTTGTTCATAATAATTTTTAAGAGCAGCCCCCTCAAATGAGGGGGCTTTTTGCGTTATTTCAGGCGTTTTTCCAAGGTGGAGGCGCTCAAAGCGGTCAAATAGATCCGCTCCAGGCCATATTCTGCCGTCACCACAAAGGATTTTGGCAGATCGTCACAGGGGACGATCCGACCCTCCCGCTCAGCCTGCTCCAAGTAGAGCCTGCCACGCTTGGTCACCGTGGTATTATCCAAATCGAAAATACCCACGATGGACGAGGATCGCACCGCCATATCATTACCAATGGAAAGATACATATTATTCCGCCTTCAGCTTTTTCCACTCTGCGACGGCCATTTCGTCGCAGCGGTTATTTTTGGGATTTTCCGCGTGGCCCTTGACCCAATGGTAGTGCAAATGGTGCTTTTCGGTCAGCTCCAGCAGAATTTCCCATAAATCGGGATTCAGGGCAGGCTTTTTATCCGCCTTTTTCCAGCCGTTTTTCCGCCAGGAGGCTGCCCAACCCTTTTCCAGGCCGTCAATGACATACTTACTGTCGGAATACAGCTCCACGATGCAGCTTTCCTTCAGCGCCTGCAGACCACGGATCACCGCAGTCAGCTCCATCCGATTATTGGTGGTGCTTGCTTCGCCGCCGGAAAGCTCTTTTTCGTGGCCTTCATACTCCAAAATCGCACCCCAGCCGCCGGGGCCGGGATTGCCGGAGCAAGCGCCGTCGGTGTAAAGTGTTACCGTTTTCATTCCTCGGTCTCCATATTTTCCACACGCTCCATAGACACCAGGCGATTTTCTTCCTCGATGCGCATTACAATAACGCCCTGGACATCACGCTTATAGATGTTAATGGTGTTGGCAGGAATACGGATGATGACACCGCTGCTCTCGATCAGCATTACATCGTCGGTGTCGCTGACCACACGGCAGCCGGCGATGGCGCCGGTCTTGGCGGTGATATTGTAGTTCTTCAGACCCTTACCGCCACGCTGCTGGGGCTGCTTCTCCCCATCAGGGCCGGTACGCAGGTATTCGCCCAGCTCGGTGCGCTTACCGTAGCCGTTTTCGGTAACGGTAAGCAGCGTCTTGCCCTCTTCTGCCTTTTCAGCGCCGATGACGCAATCGCCATCACTGAGGGCGATGCCCTTGACACCCATTGCGTCTCTGCCCATAGGACGGACATCATTTTCATTGAAGCAGATGGCCATACCCTGGCGGGTAGCCAGGATGATATTGTCATTGCCATTGGTACGGATTACATTGATCAGCTGATCGCCCTCGTCCAGTGTCAGGGCACGGATGCCGCCCTTACGGTTGGTCTTTAGTGCAATGAAGGGGATACGCTTAACCGTACCGTTCTTGGTGCACATCATCAGGAATTCATCCTCGTGGAACTCCCGCGTGATCACCATAGCGGTGACACTTTCGCCGGGCTCCAGGGGGAGAATGTTAATGATGGCAGTACCGCGGGCTGTTCTGCCTGCCTCGGGGATCTGATAACCCTTACGCAGGTGGACACGGCCATTATCGGTGAAGAACAGAATATGATCGTGGGTTGAAGCGATATTCAGGGACTTGACATAGTCCTCTTCCTTCAAATTCTGCGCATTGACGCCACGGCCACCACGAGCCTGGGTGCGGTAAATATCAACAGGCATCCGCTTGATATAGCCGTGCTTGCTGATGGTGAAGGCGCAGGTCTCTTCCTCGATCAGGTCCTCGATGTCAATCTCATCCTCCACATCCTGAATTTCAGTCTTGCGATCATCACCAAACTTATCCCGGATCTCCAGCAGCTCCTCCCGCAGAACGCCGCGCATCTTAACGGGGTCTGCCAGCAGCTCCTGGTAATAGGTGATGCGCTGCTGCAGCTCGTCAAATTCAGCCTGCAGCTTTTCACGATCCAGGCCCTGAAGCGCCTTCAGGCGCATATCCAGGATTGCCTGCGCCTGCACATCGTCCAGGCCAAAGCGCTCCATCAGGCGCTGCTTGGCATCGTCATAGCTGGTGCGGATGATATGGATAACTTCATCAATATTATCCTGCGCAATCAGCAGACCCTCCAACAGGTGGGCACGCTCCTGAGCTTTGCGCAGATCGTACTGGGTACGGCGGGTCAGCACATCATTTTGGTGTGCCAAATACTCGTCAATAATCTGCCGCAGGGTCAGAATGCGAGGCTGCTTCTGGTCATCCACCAGCGCCAGCATAATAATACCGAAGCTACTCTGCAGCGCGGTTTGCTTGAACAGATTGTTCAGCACAACCTGGGGATTGGCGTCCTTCTTCAGCTCGATGACCATACGCATACCATTGCGGTCGGTCTCATCACGCAGGTCGGAGATGCCATCCAGCCGCTTATCCTTCACCTGCTCGGCGATGGTCTTGATCAGCTGACGCTTATTGACCTGGTAAGGCAGCTCGGTGACAATAATCCGGGTGCGATCGTTGCCGAATTCTTCAAATTCTGTCCGGGCACGGACTACCACCTTGCCACGACCGGTGGCATAGGCGGCACGAATACCGGTGCGGCCCATAATAATGCCGCCGGTGGGGAAATCCGGGCCGGAGATATGCTCCATTAGATCCACCATTGTAACCTCAGGATCATCCAGTACCGCCACGCAAGCGTTGATGACCTCGGTCAGGTTATGGGGCGGAATATTGGTAGCCATACCAACAGCGATGCCGGTAGAGCCATTAACCAGCAGATTGGGGAATCGGCTGGGGAGAACTCTGGGCTCTTTGCGGGATTCATCGAAGTTGGGATCCCAGTTAACGGTCTCCTTGTCGATATCCCGGAGCATTTCGTTAGACAGCTTGCTCAGGCGCGCTTCCGTATAACGGTAAGCAGCCGCAGGGTCGCCATCCACAGAGCCGAAGTTACCGGGGCCGTCCACCAGCATATAGCGCATGGAGAAATCCTGCGCAAGACGCACCATTGCATCATAAACAGAGCTGTCGCCGTGGGGATGGTACTTACCCAGCACATCACCGACGCAGGTTGCGGACTTCTTAAAGGGCTTGTCGGAGGTCAGGCCGGATTCGTACATTGTGTAAAGGATACGGCGGTGAACAGGCTTCAAGCCGTCACGGACATCCGGCAGCGCTCTGCCAACGATGACGCTCATGCCGTACTCAATGTAGGCCTTTTCCATTTCGCTGACCAGATCGGACGTGGTAATGTGCTGATCCGGGAAGCGAATATCATCAGGGGTATAGCTACGATTGTGCTTTGCCATTTTGCGTCACCTCCTTAGATGTCAATGTTAATGGCGTATTTTGCGTTACGCTCGATCCATTCCTTACGAGGCTCCACCTGCTCGCCCATCAGAATAGTGAAAATTTCGTCTGCACGGCGGGCATCCTCCAGCGTGATCCGGCGCAGGGTGCGCTTTTCGGGGTCCATCGTGGTCTCCCACAGCTCGTGGGGATCCATTTCGCCCAGGCCCTTGAAACGGGAGATTTCCACCTTGGCGTTGCCTTCGCCACGCATTTCCGCAGAAACAAGATCACGCTCTTCGTCGGAGTAGGCGACACGCTCGGTCTTGCCACGCTTCAGCTTGTAAAGCGGCGGCACAGCGGAATAAACGAAGCCGTTTTCGATCATCGGCCGCATATAGCGGAAGAAGAAGGTCAGCAGCAGGGTACGGATATGCGCGCCGTCCACGTCCGCATCGGACATAATCACCACTTTGTGGTAGCGCAGCTTCTCAATGTCAAAATCCTCACCGATGCCGGCGCCCAGCGCCACGATCAGCGGATACAGCTTGTCATTGCCGTAGACCTTGTCAGCCCTTGCCTTTTCCACATTCAGCATCTTACCCCACATTGCCAGGATTGCCTGGAACCGGGAATCTCTGCCCTGAATGGCAGACCCGGCAGCGGAGTCACCCTCGACGATGTAAATTTCGCACAGCTCAGGGTCACGCTCGTTGCAATCCTGCAGCTTGTCGGGCATCTGGCCGGATTCCAGGCCGGTTTTACGGCGGATGGACTCACGGGCCTTGCGGGCAGCTTCTCTTGCTCTATTGGCCATCATTGCCTTCTCAAGGATGGTTTTGGCAACAGCAGGATGCTCCTCGAAGTAAATTGCCAGCTGCTCACCCACGATCTGCTCCACCAGGGTACGGATGTAGGCATTGCCCAGCTTGGCCTTAGTCTGGCCTTCGAACTGGGCATCCGTCAGCTTGACGGAGATAATGGCGGTGATACCTTCACGGCAATCCTCGCCGGATACTTTATCGTCATCCTTCAAAATGCGGTTTTTGATACCGTAGTTGTTCAGCACACGGGTCAGCGCAGTACGGAAACCGGTTTCGTGCATACCGCCCTCGGGTGTACGGACATCGTTGGCGAAGCTGAGCATAAATTCGTTGTAGCCATCGTTATACTGGATAGCGATTTCAGCGGAGGCATCGCCCTTGGTGCCACTCATATAAATAACATCGCTGTGCAGAGCGGTCTTATTGCGGTTGCACCAGGTGGCAAACTCACGGATGCCGCCTTCGTAGCACATTGTCTCGCTGACCGGCTCTTCACCACGGGCGTCGGTAATGGTGATGGAAAGGCCGGCATTCAGGAAAGCCTCCTCACGCATACGCTCGTGAAGGATGCTATAGTCATATTCAAGGCTATCGAACATTTCCGGATCAGGCTGGAAGGTGACCTCGGTACCGGTCTTGTCGGTGGTGCCTACGATCTGCATAGGCTGGGTGATATTGCCCCGGGCGAACTTCATCTCATAGATATTGCCGTTCTTATAGACCCGGACCTTCAGCCATTCAGACAGGGCATTCACAACAGAAGCACCAACGCCGTGCAAACCGCCGGAAACCTTGTAACCGCCGCCGCCGAACTTACCGCCGGCGTGAAGCACGGTAAACACGACCTCCAGAGCGGGCTTACCGGTCTGGGGCTGGATGTCTACGGGGATACCACGGCCATCATCGGTTACGGTAATGGAATCTCCTGGGTTGATCGTAACGGTGATGTGCTTACAGTAGCCTGCCAGCGCCTCGTCGATGGAATTATCCACGATCTCATACACCAAATGGTGCAGACCGGACGAGGAGGTAGAGCCGATATACATACCGGGGCGCTTACGGACAGCTTCCAGGCCTTCCAAAACCTGAATTTGCTCCGCGCCATATTCCTGTGTTACTTTCATTTCGTCAGACATGCATAGTCCTCCTGACTGTAAATTACTTTCTTACATTGCCTTTTTCAATTTCAATGGTCTTGCCCAGTTTGGTGAAGCGGCCGGGCTCGCAACAGGTGATGAACACCTGACCGGAAACAATTTGATTTAAGACAAAATCCTGCCGACCGGGGTCTAATTCCGACAGAACATCGTCCAGCAGCAGCACCGGCTCTTCGCCGGATTCCCGCTTCATCAATTCCCGTTGCGCCAGCTTCAGGCTGATGGCCGCCGTCCGGGTCTGCCCCTGCGAGCCGTAAGCCTTAAGGTCAATACCCGACAAGGAAACAGAAAAATCGTCCTTATGGGGGCCGGTCAGACACTGAGCTGTTTCCAGCTCCGCACGGTAATGGCTTTCCAAATGCGCTTGTAAATCCTCCACCAGCTTGTCCACCGGGGCGAAGGGATCACAAATCGTGGAAACCGTCTTGTACTGCAGAGCAAAATCCTCCGCACCGCCGGAAAATTGCTGATGATACGCGGCGGCTGCCTTGCCGAGACCTTCGTAAAATCTCGCCCGGTAGCTGATCAGCAGCCCACCTACCTGGCACAGCCGGGTATTGTACTCCGGCAGGATCTCCAGCACAGCGGGATTTTCAAAATGCTCCTTGAGAATTTTGCTTTTAATCTCTAAAATTCGGTTGTATTCTGTTAACGCAGCATCGTAATTGGGCCGTAGCTGGCACAATGCGTGGTCACCCAGGCGCCGCCGGGCGGAAGCGCCGGATTTGAGCACCATCAGGTCCTCAGGGCAGAATAAAACAGTTGACATAACACCGGATATATCCGCTGCCGTTTTCTTTTTTGCCCCATTTCGCCAAATCTGCCGGGGCCGGGAGCCGGAAAACAGCACCCAGCGCAGGGTCTGCAACCGCTCCTGAGAGAACACGCTGCCTTCAATATCCGCAAAATCCGCGCCGAAGCGCACCATTTCTCCCGTTTTTTGTGCCCGGAAGCTCTTTCCTGAGCCCAAATAGCAGATAGCTTCCAAAAGATTGGTCTTACCCTGGGCATTGTCGCCCACGATCAGGTTCACACCGGGATCAAATTCGATCTTTTGGAATTCATAGTTACGAAAATCCCGGAGAGTCAGTTCACACAGCCGCATGGATACACCAGGTATCGCCGTCGTAGCTGAAGGTGTCACCGGGGTACAGCTTCTTGCCCCGCATTGTGCAAACCTCACCATTCACCAGCACGTAGCCTGCCTGGATTTCCTGCTTGGCGCTGCCGCCGGAGGGCATAATGTTTGCCAGCTTCATAGCAGATTCCAGCTTGATAAACTCTGTGCCGATCACAACGGGAATATTGTTATCTTTCTTTCTTACAGTAACTTTCATAATTAACTCTTAATCCGCACCGGCAGGATCATATAGGCAAAGTCATACTTTTCTTCAGCAGAGGTCAGCACGATGGGGCTCAGGCCGTTGGTCAGCTCGATAACAACCTCTTCAGAGGGAATCACACGCAGAGCATCCGCCAAATAACGGACATTAAAGCCGATTTCCAGTTCCTTGCCGTCGCCGGCGATGGCGCAGCGGTCCTCAGCAGCGCCGATGGTGGTCTGTGTGCGAAGCTGCAGCACCTGGTCAGAGAATACGCAGCGTACAGGGCTCTTGTACTTTTCGGAAACGATCAGGCCAACACGCTCAATGGAGCTTGCCAGGTCGCTGACATGTGCGGTCAGCTTTACGGGGCAATTGGTGGGCACAACTCTGCGCCAATCCAGGAAATCACCCTCCAGCAGACGGCAGATCAGAGTGGCATCGCCGACCTGGAACAGAATATGCTTACTGCCCAGAGTGAAGAAGGCATCCTCGTCGGAATCGGTCAGGATTTTCTCCACTTCCTTCAAGCCGGCAGCGGGAACCACAAAGTTCAGGTTCCAACCGGTCTGATCGGGGGTATGATAGGTCTTGCGGGCCAGGCGGAAGCCGTCCACAGCGATGGCGGAAATCTTGTCATTTTCCACCTCAAACTTGACGCCGGTGTGGATGGGTCTGCCCTGATTTTCGGAAACGGCAAAGATAGTGCCGGAAATCAGATCCTTCAGCACATTCTGCGGAATCTGAACGGGACGGCCTTCCGAAACCTCCGGCAGCTCCGGATAATCCTCAGCGCTTTCGGCGCTGATGGTGAAGGATGCGTAGCCGGCACGGATGGAAATTTTATAGTTGTCATCCACCAAAACGGTGACGGGACCTTCCGGCAGACGGCGAATGATATCGCCAAACAGTCTTGCAGGCAGGATGCACTGACCGGCCTCGGTGACCTCTGCTTCGATCTGATAGGTAATGGCGGTTTCCATATTGTAGCCGGTGAGGGTCAGGCCATCGGCTGCATTGCAGAGGATGCCCTCAAGAACGGAAAGCGAGCTCTTCTGAGCGACGGTGCGGCTGGCGATATTCAGACCGGCAACCAGCATACTTTTTTCACAGGTAAAACGCATAGCAAATTTCCTTTCTGTAAAAAGAATAAAATAATATATAAAAAATAAGATATTATGCAGTAACAGTATTAGTAGTAGAAATTTGTGTGGAAAACCTCAATTCGTCCAGTAAATCCGGGCACTTTTTATCCACAGGCAGGTTTGGAAAAAGGATAACTTTTCAACAGCGGTTTTTGACATATTTTGCAGTGCAGGTTATGCACAGGTTATCTTTCCACATTCCACAGCCCCTGTGGATAATTTTACAGGCAGGAATTGATGTTTGCGGTGATGTCCCGGATGTTGTTTTGCAGTGTGGTATCCCCGTTTTTCAGACCCATTTCCACCTTATTGATTGCGTGGTGGACGGTGGAATGGTCACGGCCAAATTCCCGGCCGATATCCGGCAGACTCAGATTCGTCAGCTTACGGACCAGGTACATTGCCACCTGACGGGCTTCTGCGGTGCCCTTGTTCTTCAGCGAGCCGCGCAGAGTCATCTCGTCCAGGCTGTAGAATTTGCAGACCTGGCTGATGATCAGGCTGGGCGTGGGCAGGGCGCTGCCTTCTGCCTTGAACATATCCTCAATTGCCCGGGAGATGTTGGGCAGATCCAGAGGCATATCGTTCAGGTCACGGTATGCAAGGATCTTCTTAACGGTGCCTTCGATCTGACGGACATTGTTGGTAATGTTGTTGGCAATGTAGTGGCAGACCTCGTCGCTTAGGTCAAGACCCAGCCGGTCAGCCTTGTTTTTCAGGATCGCCATACGGGTCTCGTAATCCGGCGGCTGAATATCTGCCAGCAGACCCCACTCAAAGCGGGTGCGCAGCCGATCCTCCAGGGTCAGCATATCGCTGGGCTTCCGGTCAGAAGTCATTACGATCTGCTTATGCGCTTCATACAGAGTATTGAAGGTATGGAAGAATTCCTCCTGAGTGGATTCCTTACCGGCGATGAACTGCACATCATCAATGAGGAACAGATCTGCTTCCCGGTATTTGTTGCGAAATTCGATGTTCTTACCGCTCTGAATGGCGGCGATCAGCTCATTGGTAAACTGGTCACCCTTGATGTATACGATTTTGGCATCGGGATTGGTCTTGCGGATGCCGTTGGCGATGGCATACAGCAGGTGGGTCTTGCCGACACCGGGAGGTCCGTAAATGAACAGGGGATTATAGACATCGCCGGGGTGGCTGGCAACGGCAACGGCTGCGCCGTGGGCGAAGCGATTGGACGGACCTACGATAAAGCTGTCAAAAGAAAACTGGGGGTTGAAGTCCAAAGTGGTTTCTTTCTTATCCTTGGAACGAAAGGCCTCCAGCTCTGCATCGCTGAAAACCAGCAGCTTGGCATCGGAATTGAAAATTTCCTTCAGCGCATCCCTGATAAATTCCGTACAGCGCCGGCGGATAATCTCCTGGCGGAACTCAGAAGAAGTGTGCAAAATCAGGTGTTCTTCCGTCAGCTCCACCACCTCTGCATCGTCAAACCAGGCCGATACGGTGACCGAGCCAAGACGCTCTTCCATATGGCTCAGAACTTTGGCCCAAACATAGGCGGATGAGTACATAATTTAGACTCCTTTCGTTGCAAAATCTCGAAAAAAACAGCCAAAAAACTGTAAAAAATGCGATATTTCCTCACCGTAAATTTTAACACATTTCTGTGGAAAATTCAAGGATTTTTTCCACAGCTTCGAGATAAAAATGCAACAAAAAAATCAGAATATTTTACGGTGAAATTTCCCTCCTTCCGGGGGTATTATACACAGCTTGTGTAGGGTGAAATTGTCGCAATTTGTTGGCGGAAAAGAAAAAACCACCCAAGTGCCGAAGCACTTGGGTGGTATAAGTATTAAATTAACCAAAAACGCTAAGCAGGAAGCCTGCAGCGATGGCGGAGCCGATAACGCCGGCCACGTTGGGGCCCATAGCGTGCATCAGCAGGAAGTTTGCGGGGTTGGCCTTCTGGCCTTCCTTATTGGCAACACGGGCTGCCATAGGAACGGCGGAAACGCCGGCAGAGCCAATCAGAGGATTGACCTTGCCACCGGTCAACTTGCACATGATAACGCCGCCAACCAGGCCACCGCAGGTGGACAGAATGAATGCACAAACGCCCAGCACAACGATCATCAGGGTTTCTTTGGTCAGGAAGGTGGAGCCCACCATGGTTGCACCGACAGCGGTGGACAGCAGAATGGTGACAATGTTCATCAGCGCATTCTGTACGGTGTCGCTGAGGCGGTCGGTAACGCCGGTTTCCTTGAACAGGTTACCCAGCATCAGGCAACCAATCAGGGGAGCGGTATCGGGCAGCAGCAGGGCTACGAAGATGGTAACCAGGATGGGGTAGATGATCTTCTCGGTCTTGGAAACAGTTCTTGTCTGCACCATCTTGATCTTGCGCTGCTCAGCGGTGGTCAGCATCTTCATAAAGGGAGGCTGAATCAGGGGAATCAGCGCCATATAGGAGTATGCAGCCACAGCGATGGCACCCAGCAGATGGGGAGCCAGCTTGGTGGTCAGGAAAATTGCGGTGGGGCCGTCAGCGCCGCCGATGATGCCGATGGAGGCAGCTTCGGGACCGGTAAAGCCCATAGCAACCGCGCCGAAGAATGCGGCAAATACGCCCATCTGTGCGGCAGCGCCCAGCAGCAGGCTCTTGGGGTTAGACAGCAGAGGACCAAAGTCGGTCATTGCGCCAACACCCATAAAGATCAGGCAGGGATACAGGCCAGCCTTGACACCGATATAGAAGATGTCCAGCAGGCCGCCATAGTGAATTATGTCTGTAAAGTGGATCTCCTCGATGGTTTTGATAACCTCGCCGGCCTCATTCAAAACCTGATAAGCGGAGCCATTGATGTAAGCATTCCAAAGATCCTGATTGTACATAGCAGCAGCGCCGGGTACGGGAGGCAGGTTGCTCAGCAGACAGCCGAAGGCAATACCCACCAGCAGCAGGGGCTCAAACTGCTTAACAATGCCCAGGTACAGCAGCACGCAGGCGATGATGATCATCACCAGGTTCTGCCAACCGCCGGCAGAAAAACCGGTGGAAAGTGCGGCGAAGCCGGAGCTTTCCCACAGATTCAGCAGAATTTCACCGATATTGATACTCATTCCGGCGCCCCCTTAGTTAAGGACCACCAGAACATCGTCGGTGTTAACGCTGGCGCCCTTCTGCACCAGGACCTGCGCAACGGTGCCGGACTTGGGAGCCATAATCTCATTTTCCATCTTCATAGCTTCCAGGACGACCAAAACTTCGCCTTCCTTGACAGCCTGACCTGCGGAAACATTGACCTTCAGGATGTTGCCGGGCATGGGAGCCTTCACAGCCTCACCGGCTACGGGAGCAGCAGCTACGGGAGCGGCAGCGGGTGCCGGAGCGGGAGCAGCCACAGGTGCCGGAGCAGGTGCATCCACGGGAGCAGGCGCAGCAGCGGTAACAGTCCCGCCGATGGCCACCAGCAGATCGCCGGTGTTAACGGTAGCGCCCTTGGTTACGGGAACAGCGGAAATAACGCCGTCGCAGGGAGCCATAATTTCGTTTTCCATCTTCATAGCTTCCAGGACGACCAAAATATCGCCCTTCTTGACAGACTGACCGGCGGAAACATTGACCTTCAGGATATTGCCGGGCATAGGAGCCACAACGCTCTCACCGCCGGAAACGGTAACACCGGCAGCAGCGGGAGCAGCAGCGGGCGCGGCAGCAACGGGTGCAGCTACGGCAGCTGCGGCAGGTGCGGCAGCAGGAGCGACAGCCTCGTACTCGTCGATGAGCATAGCCTTGCCGGCTTCGACTTCGACCTCATAGGTACGGCCATTGAGGGTAACTTTATATTTCATATTACTTGACCTCCTTAATGGAAATGAAGCGCAGCTCGTTCAGGGGCTTGCCCATCTTGTCAGCTACGATCGCCATCAGCATGGCGGCAGTCTTGGGATTTACGTCGTGCAGCTTCAGCTGGCCGGCAGAGCCGGGAGCCAGCTTGGGCTCTTGGACGATGGGTGCGGGAGCAGGTGCGGGCTCTTCAATCTTGGGTGCTTTTTCCTTCTTCTTTGCGGTGAAAGCCTTGCCCAAAATGGACACGACGATCAGCAGCAGGATCAATCCGAAAAAGACAACGCCGTAACCCAGTAGAGCCACGATGCCGGCATCAGCGATGCCAAGCTTTTCAGCGGCGGCAGCAAGCATCATCATAATACTGCCTCCTTAGCACTCCACGATGGAGTAGGTAGCAACATTCTCTTCCTTGGCCTTGCGCTCTTCCAGGAACTTTTCAGCCAGGTTGGGGAATGCAATGTAGCTCAGGACATCCTCATCGGTCTTGGCCAGGTCGCCCAGCTTCTCACGGGTGCTTTCCACAACGGGAGCCAGGGTATCGGCATAGCGGCCGGTGATGGGCTTCTCGTCACCCAGGATCAGCTTCTGAATCTCGGG